>NZ_FYAW01000005.1:0-134113 GCF_900185735.1 Stappia sp. P2PMeth1
GCGCCGGCGCACTGGCGACCTGCGTGCGCACCGGTGCGGGCGGCGTCGGCTGCGTCGAGACATCCTCGCCCTCGTCCTCGTCGCCGCCGAAGATGCGGGCGAACAGTCCGGGGCCGCTCGAGCGGGCGCCGCCGGCCGGCAGGCGGGCGATGCCGCGCTCTTCCAGATCGCCGGAGCGCCGGGTCGGCGACGTCGACACGCTGGCCACGGCGGTCGGCCGGCTGGAGGCGCCGCGCTGATGCCGCGCCAGCGCCTCGGCATAGCCGGGCATCTTCTTGCCGTCGCTGGGAACGTGAATGGTGTCGCCGCGCGGGAACACGCCGGCGAGCTGCGAGCGGGTCATGCGCGGCCAGTGCCGCACCGAGCCCGTGTCCATATGGACGAACGGCGTGCGGGAACTGGGATAGAAGCCGACGCCGCCGATCTCCTTGCGCAGGCCGAGCGCCCGCAGCCTGTTGATGTCGACGCCGGGGATGAAGAAGTCCATCGCCTTGCCGCGCGTGTGCTGGCTGCTCTTGGCGACGCCACGCGAGCGGTCGCGCAGCATGTTGTTGGTCGCCGGCGAGCGATAGGCGGAGACAACGTGGATCGCTTCGCTGGTGCCGGCCTGCTGATACACTTCCCAGATGAGATCGAAGAGCTGCGGATCCATCTGCGTGCTTTCGTTGCGCCGCCAGTCGCGCAGGAAGCGGTTCAGCTCGCGCAGGCCTTCCGACACATAGCGGCCGTTCCGCTTGAAGGTGATCGAAACCCGCTCATGCGTATGGGTGTTGTAGAGCTTCAGGGTCCGCGTCTCGGCGGATGCCGGAGACAGCGACATCGGCGACAGCAGTGCCACGGCGAATGCGGCAAGCGCCAATACGGGCAACGCGCGATATCGCAGCCGGGAAAACCATGCCTCGAGCAATGTCAGTCTCGCTTGTTTGCCGGCGGTTCAGCCGAACATCGCCCCCCGTCGGACTGATGTAAGGGACCGAAGTTAAGAAGCCTTTACCGTATTCCGAAATGAGCGCAAATCGTGGCAAATGCGCATCAATCCCGGAAAAAATGCTGACAACCCGGGTTTTCGCTTAGGTTCTCGCCCCCGTCAAGACCCAGTCAAGACCCCGTCAGCGCCCGGTCGAGGCTTCCTCGAGGCCGGAACGGCATGGCTACGCGCCTGCACAAGAGATTCTGCAAAAGCGATTCTGCGCGCCTCAGTAGTCGGAGCTGGCCCGCTGGCGGCGGTCGAACATGCGCTGCCGCTCGGCCGCGAGATCGACCACCTTCTGCTTTTTCGGGGCCTCCGCCACCGGCGCCGCCGGCGGCCGCGCGCGCTTGACCGGGGGAGCGACGGCGAAGCGCTGCCAGTCCTCCCAGCCCTCGATCTCCAGCGCCTTGGTCAGCGCGGCATTATGTCCATAGATGTCGGGGCGGCGCTGCAGCTTGCCGTTCTCGTCGACAAAGGCGGTGAAATAGGCAAGGTGCACCGGCACCGGCCGGGTCAGGTCGGCCCGCTTCTCCTCACCGCCGATCATCGACTTCAGCCGCGCCGCCGTCCATTGCGTGTCGAGTTGCAGCAGGGCGTCGGCGAAGGCAAACGGGTCCTGCACCCGCACGCAGCCATGCGAGAAGGCGCGGGCAGAGCGGGCAAACAGGCTCTTCGACGGCGTGTCGTGCAGATAGACCGCGTGCCGGTTGGGGAACATGAACTTGATCTGCCCGAGCGCGTTGCCATCGCCCGGCCGCTGGCGGATGCGCACCTGGTTGAGGTTGACGCCCGACCAGTCGACCGAGGCCGGATCGACGACGCGGCCCCCGGCCAGCACCTCGTAATTGCGCCGCGGCAGGTAGCTCGCATCCGACAGGATCGACGGCAGCAGTTCCTCGGAGGCGATCGAATAGGGCACGTTCCAGTAGGGATTGACGATGACGTGGTCCATCACGTCGGAGAACACCGGCGTCTGGTTCGACGGTTTGCCGACGACGACGCGGGTCTCGTAGACCTTGGTCCCGTCGCGGAACAGCCGCGCCGAGAATTCCGGAATGTTGACGAAGATGTGGAAGGCGCCCATGTCGCGCGGCATCCAGCGCCAGCGCTCCATGTTGGCGAGAATGTCGGACACGGTCATGCCGTCCTCGGAGGCGGCGTTCAGCGCCAGCAGGGTCCGGCTGCCGACGACCCCGTCGGCCTGCAGCCCGTTCTCGCTCTGGAAGGCGACCACCGCGTCCTTCACCCGCGCGTCGAACAGCTCCGCCTCGCCCGGAACGTCGCTTTCGGCAGCCTCGCCCGCCGGCTCCATGCCGAGCCGGGCGCGCAGCACGGCAACGCGCGGGTCGCGCATGCCTTCCTTCAGCGCCGCGCCCTCCGGCACCAGTGGCGGCGTCTCCTGCCGGTCCTGTGCGCGGATCTCGGCCAGTTTCTCGCGCAGCGCCGCAAAGCCAGGCTGCGGCGGATTGTAGCTGTCGAGCGTCGTCGCCGCGTCGGTGGCGGCGGCTAGCGCCGCCAGCACCCCTTGCGCATCCGGGCGCTGCGGCTCCAGCGTCACGTTCCGCGACAGCGACGACGGCGCGATACGGCCGGCCTGCGCATGTTCGGCATAGGCGAGCGCCGCCGCCGACAGCAGCACCTCGAACCGCGCCGCCCGTTCCTCGTCCATCCGTCCGGCGGAGCGCGCCAGATCGCCCGGCAGGGCATAGTCCGCCCGCCGCAGCCCGTCGCGCTCGGCCTGGGCCAGACGGGCCACCAGCCGCCGCGCCTCCAGCGTCGGCACACCGTCGGCAATCCACAGCAATTCATGGCCGCGCGCGGCGTAGAACTCGACGAGCTGCCGGCGCCGCTCGGCGCTCATGAACGGCAGCGCCCCGTCGCTGTCGGCAAGCCCCGCCCCCGTTTGCAGCAGGGTGGCCAGCGCCGGCTCGGGCAGCGGCTGCGGCAGCGGCGTCGCGACGGCGGCGGCAGTGTCGGCACCGGTGATCGACCCGGTTGTCGCCAGCGCCGGCAGCGCGCTCGTCAGCATCAGGCCGGCGAAGGTGGCGGCGGCGAGGCGGGCCGGGCGAAAACGGATGCTGCAGGCCATGAAGCTCTTCCGGTTGTCCGGCACGGGCACACCTGTCCCGCGCCAAGGTGATTCGTCTGGATATCCGGCCAGCAAGCCGGCTCGGCGGCGGCAATGCAAGTCACGTTGCGTCATGGGAGCCGCTACTCGGCCGCCTCGGCATCGCCTGTTGCATCGAGGCCATAGTCCTTCAACTTGCGATAAAGGGTGGACCGGCCGATCGACAACCTGCGCGCGACTTCGGTCATCCGCCCGCCATAGTGGTCGATGGCGGTGCGGATCATCTCCGCCTCCACATCTTCCAGCTTGCGGACATGGCCGTGATCGTCGAGCGAGCGCACGAAGCCGAACGGCGCCGCCGGTCCGCTCCCGCCATCGGCAAGGGCAACACCGGCCGTCTCCGGCACCGGCATCGCCGCGGGCGCTGTCTCGCCCGCCTGCGCCGTCACAGTGTCGCGATCCGTCTCCGCCGGCCGGGCCGCCGGCATCCGCACGGCCGTCGCCGCGCTGCCGACGCTTGCCTGCACCTGCGGAAAATCGTCCGGGCTGAGGTGATCGCCCTCGCACAGCACCACGGCGCGGAACACCGCGTTCTCGAGCTGGCGGATGTTGCCCGGCCAGTCATAGGCCTGCAGCATGGCGATGGCGGCGGGCGCCACGGTCGCGATCTGCGGCCGCCCTTCCTCGGCCGCGAACCGCGCCAGGAAGTGCCGCACCAGGTCGGGGATGTCCTCGCGCCGGTCGCGCAGCGGCGGCAGCCACAGCGGGAAGACGTTGAGCCGGTAGTAGAGGTCCTCGCGGAACTGGCCGTCCTTGACCAGGTCGATCAGCCGCCGGTTGGTCGCCGAGATCAGCCGGAAGTCGACCTTCACCGGCCGCCTCGCGCCGATCGGGTCGATCTCGCCCTCCTGCAGCGCCCGCAGCAGCTTGACCTGGATGTCGAGCGACAATTCGCCGACCTCGTCGAGGAACAGCGTGCCGCCATGGGCTTCCTGGAACTTGCCGATATGCTTGTCGACCGCCCCGGTGAACGCCCCCTTCTCGTGGCCGAACAGGATCGATTCGACCAGATGCTCGGGGATCGCGCCGCAATTGACGGTGATGAAGGGCTTCGCCCGCCGCTCGCTGGAGCCCTGGATCGCGCGGGCGATCAGCTCCTTGCCGACACCCGATTCGCCCTCGATCAGCACCGGGATATGCGAGGTCGCGGCCCGCCGCCCGACCCGGATCACCCGCTCCATCGCCTCCGAACGGGTGACGATGTCGTCGAAGGAGAAGGTGCCGCTCGCCTGCTTGTGGATCCGGGTGATCTCGCCTTCCAGCGCCGACATGCGCATGAAGGTGCGGATCGCCACCTCCAGCCGCTCCGGCGACACCGGCTTGACCACGAAGTCCTGCGCCCCGGCGCGGATCGCATTGACCGCCGCGTCGATGCCGGCATGGGCCGTCTGCACGATGATCGGCACGGTCTTCTTCATCTCGCGCAAGCGCGCGATCACGCCCATGCCGTCGAGCTCCGGCATCACCAGGTCGAGGATGACGAGGTTGATGTCGTTGCCTTCCGGCGAGGCCATCAGCGCCACGGCTTCCGCGCCGTTCTCGACGCTGCGCGCGCGGTAGCCGAAGCGCTTGACCGCCTCTTCCAGCAGGCGCCGCTGCACCGGATCGTCGTCGGCGATGAGGATGCGTCCGCCTGTCGGGATCATGCGTGCGCCTGCCTTTCGGGACTTGTCTCAATTCGGGTCACCGTAGCCGCGCACCGGTAAACAAAATGTCCACGTTTGCCGAAGGCCCCTCGCCTGCCCGGTCTTTAGGCGTTGCCCTCCACCGACAATTCACAATATCCAGACACAGGAAGGCGCGGCACGAGCGCCCGCGCAAGAACACGAGACCAGAACACGAGAGCGGAGACGTCATGACCGACAGGGCAGGCTGGACACAGGCACGGATCGCCCGCTCGGCGGCGGAAGGCGGCAGCGCGGCGAGCGAGCTCGGCGCCCTGCCGGAGTGGAACCTTGCCGACCTCTATCCCGGCCACGACGCGCCGCAGGTCCCCACCGATCTGGCGCGGGCGGCCCGCGATGCCAGCGCCTTCGAAGAGCGCTACAAGGGCAGGCTGGAGGAGATCGCCCGCCGCTCCGGCGCGCAGCTCGCCGGCGCGATCCGCGAGATGGAGGCGCTCGACGACCTGATGGGCCGCCTCGCCTCCTTTGCCGGCCTGTTCTATGCCGGCAACACCACCGATCCGGTGCGCCAGAAGTTCTATGGCGACGTGCAGGAGAAGCTGACCACCGCCAGCACCCATCTGATCTTCTTCGCGCTGGAGCTCAACCGCATCGACGAGGCCGTCCTCGACGAGGCCGCCGGCGATCCGGACCTGGCGCATTACCGCCCCTGGCTCGACGACATCCGCAAGACCCGGCCCTACCAGCTCGAGGACCGCATCGAGCAGCTCTTCCACGAGAAGTCGGTGACCGGCGCCGGCGCCTGGAACCGGCTGTTCGACGAGACCATGGCGGGCCTGCGCTTCGATGTCGAGGGCACCGAACTGTCGCTGGAGCCGACCCTCAACCTGTTGCAGGACGCCGATGCGGCGCGCCGCGAGACGGCGGCGAAGGCGCTGAGCACCACCTTCCGCCAGAACCTGCCGGTCTTCACGCTGATCACCAACACGCTGGCCAAGGACAAGGAAATCTCCGACCGCTGGCGCGGCTTTGCCGACATCGCCGACAGCCGGCACCTTGCCAACCGGGTCGAGCGCGAGGTGGTCGACGCCCTGGTCGAGGCGGTGCGCGAGGCCTATCCGTCCCTCTCCCACCGCTATTACGCGATGAAGGCCGGCTGGCTCGGCCGCGACGTGCTGGATTTCTGGGACCGCAACGCGCCGCTTCCCTCCGCCGACACCCGCCGCATCCCCTGGGACGAGGCGCGCGACACGGTGCTTGCCGCCTATGGCCGCTTCTCGCCGAAGATGGCGGACATCGCCCGCGACTTCTTCGACAAGGGCTGGATCGACGCCCCGGCGCGGGCCGGCAAGGCGCCGGGCGCCTTCGCCCATCCGACCGTGCCGAGCGCCCACCCTTACGTGCTGCTCAACTACCAGGGCCGCACCCGTGACGTCATGACGCTTGCCCATGAGCTCGGCCACGGCGTCCACCAGGTGCTGGCCGCGCCGAACGGCGCCTTGATGGCGCCGACGCCGCTGACGCTCGCCGAAACCGCGAGCGTGTTCGGCGAGATGCTGACCTTCAAGGCGCTACTCGGCCAGGCCGAGACGCCGCAAAAGCGCAAGATCCTGCTCGCCGGCAAGGTCGAGGACATGATCAACACGGTGGTCCGGCAGATCGCCTTCTACACGTTCGAGCGCAAGATCCACACGGCCCGGCGCGAGGGCGAGCTGACCTCCGCCGACCTGTGCGAGCTGTGGATGTCGGTGCAGGCGGAGAGCCTTGGCCCGGCCATTCGCCTCAGTGAGGGCTACGAGACCTACTGGACCTATATCCCGCACTTCATCCACTCGCCCTTCTATGTCTATGCCTATGCCTTCGGCGACTGCCTGGTGAACTCGCTCTACGCGGTCTACGAGGATGCCGAGGCCGGCTTCCAGGACAAGTATTTCGCCATGCTGTCGGCCGGCGGCACCAGGCACCATTCGGAGCTGCTCGCCCCGTTCGGTCTGGATGCCACCGACCCCGCCTTCTGGCGCAAGGGCCTGTCGGTGATCGCCGGCTTTATCGACGAGCTGGAGCGGCTCGACGCATGAGCACGACCACGGGCGGAGAGGAGGACCGGTCCTCCTCCCCCGCCGGCCCGCCCGTTTCCCACACCCCCTTTTCCCACACGCCCTATGACGGCTCGACCCGGCCCTTCAGCGTCGGCTTGCAGCCGCTCGACCTTGCCGACTGGATCGAGCCCGACGCCCGGCTCGCCGAACAGCTCAGCGAGAAGGAGCGCCTGCTCGCCGGCGGCGGCGAGGCGCCCGTCCTGCTCGCGGAAGAGGGAACGGAAAGCGCCCAGCAGGAAGTGCTCGATCTTCTCGGCAACCACCTGCCGAACCGTTTCCCGGATCTCTACCGCCGCGAGGGCACGGCGATCCGCATCCTGCCCACCGGGCGCGTGATCGATCTTGCCGAACCGGGCGACATCCCGCTCGCCCGCGCCGCCCGGCTGGTGCAGGAGGACCTGATCCTGATGCGCGCCTCGCCGCAAGGCTACCGACTTGCCGCCGGCGCGCTGTGCTTTCCCTCCTCCTGGTCGCTGGCCGACAAGTTCGCCCAGTCGATGACCGCGATCCACGAGACGGTGCCCGGCTTCAACGACGGGCGCATGGGGCCGATGGTCGCACGCATCTTCGACAATCTTCCCGTCGAGCGGCCAAGCTGGCGGCTCAACTGGTCGCTCTATACTGGCCCGGCGCTGCACCGCCCCTTCCCCAAGCGGATCGCCGCGGACGGCACCGATCCGCAGCGTCTGGCGCGCGACGAGGCCGGCGGCCTGCATGTGCGGGTCGAGCGCCAGACCCTGCGCCGCCTGCCGCAAAGCGGCGACATCCTCTTCACCATCCGCATCCATCACGATCCGGTCGCCGCCTTCGCGCGCCATCCGCAGGGGAGCGAGCTGGCGCAGGGCCTGCGCCGGCAATTGCTGGAGCTGGATGCCGCCCAGGCCGCCTACAAGGGCCTTGCCGCCGACCGCGACGCCATCGCCGCCGCCCTGGAAAGCCTCGCCGCCTCCCTCGCGCCCTCCCGATCCCCGGCGTGAGTGCCCCTGCCGGATCCGGATCGATCCACTATATCTGTCATGACGTAGCAGCAGGTCGGGGCATCCCGCTCCGCGACAGGCCGAGGCACGAATGAGCACACAGCCCCCCCGCGACCGCGAGCAGAACCGCTTGACCGCCCGCGTCGGACGCTATGCCCGCGTCGGCGCCAACATGGGCGGTCTCGCCGCGAAGATCGCCGGCGCGCGCGTCTTCGGCTACACCATCGACAACGAGAAGCAGGCGGCCGAGCTTGCCGCCGCCCTCGGCGGGCTGAAGGGCCCGTTGATGAAGGTGGCGCAGCTCATCTCCACCATTCCCGACGCGGTGCCGCCCGAATATGCCGCCGAACTGGCGCAGCTTCAGTCCGATGCCCCGCCGATGGGCTGGGCCTTCGTCAAGCGGCGCATGTCGGCCGAGCTCGGCCGCGACTGGCAGTCGCGCTTCGCCAGCTTCGACCGCGAGCCCTCGGCCGCCGCCTCGCTCGGCCAGGTGCACCGGGCCCGCGCGCAGGACGGCGAGGAGCTTGCCTGCAAGCTGCAATATCCGGACATGGCCTCGACGGTGGAGGCGGACCTGCGCCAGTTGTCGCTGCTGTTCTCCGTGCATCGCCGCATGGGACCGGCCATCGACACCAGCGAGATCGCCCGCGAGATCGGCGACCGGGTGCGCGAGGAACTCGACTATGTGCGCGAGGCCCGGCACATGGCCGCCTATGCGCGGATCTTCGCGGACGAGCCGCGCATCCGCGTGCCGCAGGTCAGGGCGGAGCTGTCGACCGGGCGCCTGCTCGCCATGTCCTGGCTCGACGGCCGGCCGCTGCTGAGCTTCAGGGACCATCCGCTGGAGGACCGCAACCGCCTCGCCGAAGTCATGTTCCGCGCCTGGTGGCACCCGTTCAGCCATCACGGCCTGATCCATGGCGACCCGCATCTGGGCAACTACACCGTCTTCACCGACGGCGATGCGCCGGCCGGCATCAACCTGCTCGACTATGGCTGCATCCGCATCTTCCCGCCCGGCTTCGTCCAGGGCGTCGTCGATCTCTATCGCGGCTTGCTGCATGGCGACGACGACCTCGTCGTCTCCGCCTATGAGCGCTGGGGCTTTCGCGGCCTCAGCCGCGAGCTGATCGACATCCTCAACATCTGGGCCCGCTTCATCTACGGCCCGCTCTTGAGCGACCGGGTCCGCTCCATCGCCGACGGCATCAAGCCGGCCGAATACGGCCGCCGCGAGGCCTTCCGCGTCCATCAGGCGCTCAAGCAGAAGGGGCCGGTGACGGTGCCGCGCGAATTCGTCTTCATGGACCGTGCGGCGATTGGCCTCGGCGGCGTCTTCCTGCATCTGAAGGCCGAGCTGAACTTCTACCGCCTGTTCAACGAGCAGATCGAGGATTTCGAGGAGAGCACCGTCGCCGCCCGCCAGCAGGCGCTGCTGCAAGGGGTCGGCCTCGCCCCGCGCCCGCCGTCCTGACGTCCCGCCCCTCCGGCATCCGCTCCGAGGGGCCGCGACCGGCTTTCCGCTCGCTGCGCGAGGCCTTCTCCCGCAGCTTGTCCCGCGGTGCAAACTGCGCGTTGCCCAAGGGTTTCTGTCTGCTATAAGTACGCCAAACAACCACCCTGGCCACAAGAGGGATCCATGGCAGACAACAACGCTCCGTCGATGGACTACGCAGAGCACGAGCGCACCTATAACGGCTTCATCAACTTTTCCAAGGTCGGCACCGTCGCCGCCCTGAATGTGATGCTGTGCCTCATCCTCTTCACCTTCGGCGGCAGCGCCGGCACGTTCTTCGGCTGGATCGCGCTGATCGCCACCCTCGTCGCGGCGGCCGTCGGCCTTGCCAGCGGCGCCAAGGGCTGGATCCCGTCCGCCGTGGTGTTCGTCGTCGCCAGCCTGATCGCGATCGTCACCGCCGCTTGACCGCAATTCTCGCGGTCGCAGTCATCCGCATCCTGGGAGGAGACAACCGATGAAACTCGCTGTGCCCCGCGAGAGCGAGGCAGGAGAAACGCGCGTCGCCGCAACGCCCGACACCGTGAAGCGGTTCGTCTCGCTCGGTTTCGCGGTCGCTGTGGAAGCCGGCGCCGGCACGGCGTCGCGCATCGTCGATGCCGATTACGAGGCCGCGGGCGCCACCATCGCCAAGACGGCGAAGGCGGCGCTCGACGGCGCCGACCTCGTCCTCAAGGTCCGCCGCCCCAGCGCGGCCGAGCTTGGGCTGATGAAGAAAGGCGCCGTGGTCATCGCCACCATGGACCCTTACGGCCATGACGACGCGGTCAAGGCGATGGCCGAGGCCGGCATCTCCGCCTTCGCCATGGAGTTCATGCCGCGCATCACCCGCGCCCAGGTCATGGACGTGTTGTCCTCGCAGGCCAACCTTGCCGGCTATCAGGCCGTCATCGACGGCGCCGCCGAATATGACCGCGCCATGCCGATGATGATGACCGCTGCCGGCACGGTTCCCGCCGCCCGCGTCTTCGTCATGGGCGCCGGCGTCGCCGGTCTGCAGGCCATCGCCACCGCTCGCCGCCTCGGCGCCGTGGTCAGCGCCACCGACGTGCGCCCGGCCGCCAAGGAGCAGGTCGAATCGCTCGGCGCCAAGTTCATCGCCGTGGAGGACGACGAGTTCCGCCAGGCGGAGACGGCCGGCGGCTACGCCAAGGAAATGTCGGACGAGTACAAGAAGAAGCAGGCCGAACTGGTCGCCTCGCATATCGCCAAGCAGGACATCGTCATCACCACCGCCCTGATCCCCGGCCGGCCGGCGCCGCGCCTGA
The DNA here is from genome assembly GCF_900185735.1 of Stappia sp. P2PMeth1. Lineage (NCBI taxonomy): Bacteria > Pseudomonadati > Pseudomonadota > Alphaproteobacteria > Hyphomicrobiales > Stappiaceae > Stappia > Stappia sp. P2PMeth1. The sequence goes on from NZ_FYAW01000005.1 coordinate 10,584, forward strand.
TCAGCAAGGACATGGTTGCCTCGATGAAGCCCGGCTCGGTGATCGTCGATCTCGCGGTCGAGCGCGGCGGCAATGTCGAGGGCGCGGTGCCCGGCCAGGTGGCGAAGGTCGGCGAGGTCCGCATCGTCGGCCATCTCAACGTGCCCGGCCGGATCGCCGCCTCCGCCTCGGCGCTCTATGCCAGGAACCTGGTCGCCTTCGCCGAGACGCTGGTCGACAAGGAGGCGAAGGCCATTGCCGTGAACTGGGAGGACGAGCTCGTCAAGGCGACCGCCCTCACCCATGACGGCAAGGTGGTGCACCCGGCCTTCGCGCCGGCAGCCGGATAAGGGGGGACGCCATGTCGGAACTCAACGCCAACGAAACGCTGGAGCGCGCCCGCGCCGCGGCGGAGGCCGCGCGCGAGGCGGCCGAGACCGCCCAGGCGGCGGCCGATGCCGCCCGCGCCTATGCGGACCAGATCGCCGGCGGGGCGAGCGACTCGCTCGCCCATGCCGCCTCCGCCCTCACCGGCGGGGCGATCGATCCCTTCGTCTTCCAGTTCACCATCTTCGTGCTGGCGATCTTCGTCGGCTACTACGTGGTCTGGTCGGTGACGCCGGCCCTGCACACGCCCCTGATGTCGGTCACCAACGCCATTTCGAGCGTGATCGTGGTCGGCGCGCTGCTGGCCGTGGGCGTCGACCTTGCCGCCGACGGCGCGGGATACGCGCGGGGCTTCGGCTTCCTGGCGCTGGTCATGGCCAGCGTCAACATCTTCGGCGGCTTCCTGGTCACCCAGCGCATGCTCGCCATGTACAAGAAGAAGCAGAGATAGGGGGCCGGACACGATGCTTTCCGCCAATGTCACCGCCGTCCTCTATGTGGTTTCGGCTGTTCTCTTCATCCTGGCGCTGCGCGGGCTGTCCAGCCCGGAGACCTCGCGCCAGGGCAACCTGTTCGGCATGGTCGGCATGGCGATTGCCATCGTCACGACCCTGCTGACCGCCGCACCCGGCTTCAGCGGCCTGGCGCTGATCGTTGCCGGCCTCGCCATCGGCGGCGGCGTCGGCGCGGTGATCGCCCGGCGCGTGCCGATGACGGCGATGCCGCAGCTCGTCGCCGCCTTCCACTCGCTGGTCGGCATGGCCGCGGTGCTGGTCGCCGCCGGCGCGCTCTATGCGCCGCAGGCCTTCGGCATCGGCACGGTCGGCACCATCCACGGGGCCAGCCTCGTGGAGATGTCGCTCGGCGTCGCCATCGGTGCGATCACCTTCACCGGCTCGGTCATCGCCTTCGCCAAGCTCGACGGACGCATGTCCGGCGCGCCGATCCTGCTGCCCATGCGCCATGTCATCAATGGCGGCCTGGCGGCGCTGATCGTCGTGCTGGTCGCCGTCTTCGTCGCGACCGAGAGCCACACCGTGTTCTGGATGATCGTCGTCCTGTCGCTGGTCTTCGGCGGCCTGATGATCATCCCGATCGGCGGCGCGGACATGCCGGTCGTGGTGTCGATGCTCAACTCCTATTCGGGCTGGGCAGCGGCCGGCATCGGCTTCACGCTCGGCAACATGGCGCTGATCGTCGTCGGCGCGCTGGTCGGCTCCTCGGGCGCGATCCTGTCCTACATCATGTGCAAGGGCATGAACCGCTCGTTCATCTCCGTCATTCTCGGCGGCTTCGGCGGCGAGACCGCCGCGGCCGGCGGCGGCGGGGCGGACGACCGTCCGGTCAAGCAGGGCTCGGCCGAGGACGCGGCCTTCATCATGAAGAACGCCGCCAAGGTGATCATCGTGCCGGGTTACGGCATGGCGGTGGCCCAGGCGCAGCACGCCCTGCGCGAGCTCGCCGACACGCTCAAGGAGGAGGGCGTCGAGGTCAAATACGCCATCCACCCGGTGGCCGGCCGCATGCCCGGCCACATGAACGTGCTCCTGGCCGAGGCCAACGTGCCGTATGACGAGGTCTTCGAGCTGGAGGACATCAACTCCGAGTTCGCCCAGGCCGACGTCGTCTATGTCATCGGCGCCAACGACGTCACCAACCCGGCGGCGCGCGACGATCCGTCCTCGCCGATCTACGGCATGCCGATCCTCGATGTCGACAAGGCCGGCACGGTGCTCTTCGTCAAGCGCGGCATGGGCTCCGGCTATGCCGGCATCCAGAACGAGCTGTTCTTCCTCGACAAGACGATGATGCTGTTCGGCGACGCCAAGAAGATGACCGAGGGCATCGTCAAGGCGCTCTGACCGGCCAAGCGATCCTGAAACGAAGACGGCGCGTCCCTGGGGGCGCGCCGTTTGCGTTTCTCGGCCCGGAAGTGAGAGAAGAGAGAGACGCGCGGGATCAGGAGCGCTGCTGCAGCAGCGGCGTTTCCCTGACCGGGCGGTGCTGCGCCTCGATCTCCTCGCAGAAGGCCGGGATGCCGCTTGCCGCCATCGGCCGCGCGAACAGGAAGCCCTGCACGGTCTGGCAGCCGGTGTCGCGGACGAAGCGCAACTGCTCCGCCGTCTCGATGCCCTCGATCAGGGTCTCGGCGCCGAGCGTCTCGGCCAGTTGCAGGATGCCCTGCACGATGCTGGCGCGCAGGCGCTCGTCGCCCTCCAGCACGAAGGAGCGGTCGATCTTCAAGACATCCGGCTTCAGCCGCATCAGATAGGCGATGTTGGAATAGCCGGCGCCGAAATCGTCGAGCGCCAGGCGAACGCCGAGTTCGGCAAGGTCGGCGAGATTGGCCGCGACCTGCGCGTCGTCGATCAACAGCACCCCTTCGGTGATCTCGATCTCCAACTGCCGGACCATGAGGCCGTGGCGGGCCAGCGCCGCCGCCACCTGCGCGGCCAGACCGGGACTCTGGAAGGTGCGCGGCGACAGGTTGACCGACACCCGGATCCGCCGTCCCAGCGCGTGCCAGGCGGCGGCGGCGCGGCAGGCCGCGTCGATCACGAAGCCGTCGAGGTCGACGATCTGGTCGCCTTCCTCCAGGATCGGAATGAACAGTCCCGGCGGGATCACCGTGCCGGTCGCCGCATCGCGCCAGCGCACCAGCGCCTCGGCCCCGATCACCGTGCCGCGCCCGAGATGGATCTGCGGCTGGAACTCCAGGAACAGGTCGCCGGCCGCCAGCGCCTGCGGCAGCGACGCGCGCAGGGCCTCGGCGCGGTCGCGGCGATCCGAGATGCCCGCCTCGTAGAACACCTGGCGGCCACGGCCGCGCGCCTTCGCTTCATAGAGGGCGGCATCGGCCGCGACCATCGTCTCGTCGATCGTCGCCCCGTGATCCGGCCACACCGCGATGCCGCAACTGAAGCGCAGCGGGATCGTCTCGCCCTTGAACACCAGCGTCGGCGGCTCCGCCATGCGCGCGCCGATCAGCGCGGCGAGATCGTCGCGCCCGTCCTGGCCGAGCGCCAGCGTCACCACGAATTCGTCGCCGCCCCAACGCGCGACGATGCCGCGATCCCCGAAATGCGCCACCAGCCAGTCGGCCGCCGTCTTCAGCAGCGCATCGCCGGCCAGATGGCCGTGCCGGTCGTTGACCGCCTTGAACCGGTCGAGATCGAAGATCAGCAGGGCATGCGCCGGCACCGGCCCGGCGGCGGTCGTCTCCCTCGCCCATTCGGCGAAGCCGCGCCGGTTGGCAAGCCCCGTCAGGCTGTCGCGGCCGCTGGCGAGCCGCAGTTCGGCGACGATCCGCCGGTTGCGCCACTGCAGCGCCAGCGAGATGAAGGACAGGACCAGCAGCATGGTGACGCTGCCGATCACCTCGAACCAGGCGCCGGCGGTATTCTCCGCCCGGATCTTCAGCGCCTCATCGATATCCGCCTCGACGCCGCGGATGTAGTCGCCGGTCTGGCGCACCAGGTCGGCACTGACGCGGCGCAGGCGGATGAGCGCGTCGTCATCGAGGGGCGTCTCGCCCGAGGCAAGCTTGTCCAGCCCGTCGAGCAGCGCCCAGGCGACCGGCGCCACCTTGGAATCGGGCTCGACCAGCGGTCCCCGGGAGAGGCCGGCCAGAACCTCGAAGCGGATGTGCAGATGGTCGGCAGCGGTCGAAATGATCTGCCGCGCTTCCGGCGATGCGGCGTCGACGCGCAGCGCCTGCAGGATGCCGTCCACCTGCGCCACCTCGGCGAAGGTGAACCGCATGTGGCGCACCATATGCTGCCCGGCATCCGGCTCCGGCTGGTTCAGCGTCGCGACGCCGCGCAGCGCCACCAGCGTCGCCACCACGCAGGCACAGGCGACGGCCGCCACGATCAGCCACGGATGCACCGGGCGGAGCAGGGAGAGTTGGGAAAGGATCCGTCTTGGACCGTTCACCATTCGATCTCGGCGATCAGCCAGACGCTGCGGTCGATATAGGCGCGTGCGTCCAGTTCCGGATAGCGGACGATGGGATAGATGATCCGTGCCGGACCGCGCCGGCGCACGGTCAGCCGCTCCTGGCCGACGCGCGTCGCAACGACGATGGGCCAGCGCTCCCAGTCCTCGCGCGGAATGTCGGCCGAATAGCCGTCGGAGGCGCGCACGATCAGACCGCTCGCCTCGTCGGCGCCGATCATCCGGACGAGATCGGACAGGAGAACCCCCTGAAACACGGTCATCGGCTCGTCGGGACTGGCGCGGCCCTCGATCTCGACCATCGGCAGGCGCTCGATCTCCTCGATCGCCAGGTCTCGCGTCGCTCCGCCCTGGGTCAGCAGGATATGCCCCGCCGCATCGGCGGGGGCCACGCTCGTGGCCTGCGCCATCCCCGCCAAGGCGAGAAGCGCGGCGCCAAAAAGAGCTGCGAACATCCGTGCGATTGGCATGCGGTCCTCCCTCCGCCCGGCGTCCGGAAAGGCTCCCTCCGCCTTGCGCGACGCCGCATTCCGCCATTGGAGACCCCTTTGGGTCAGGTCTCGACCCTAGCCTGCGGCCGTGAAGGCAAGCTTAACCAGCCGCCGGAATCTGCAATGCGTCCTGTTTCACGGCAGTCTCCGGACGGACGCCAGATCCCCGAGAACTGCCGGCAAGCGCATGTTTCTGATGTGGTTTTCGAATTTGAACACAGCCCGGCGGACGCCGCCGAAACGGGGCGCATTTCGAATTCACCACTCCAGCGACACAGTTCCGCCTTGCCCCGCAGGGTACGGCGCGAACGCAGCCCCGTCAAAACCTCTCGGCAGGATAAGGCGATTCGCGGTAAATGACTCGTGATTTATACCTAGTCCCCACCTCGACGCTGCGCGTCGCCGGTCAGGCGGCGGGCGCCGCAGGGGCGTGAGGCGAGCCGAGGCGCGACGGCGCGCCCCGCAACGGCCTCCCGGGCGCACCCGGGAGGCATCATTCGGACGGACCTGCCGGTCAGGCGTCGTTGGCCGGGCCGTTCATGCCGAGCGCGTGCATGTAGAGGTCGAGGATCGCGTCCTCCTCCTCGCGCTCGTGCGGCTGCTTCTTGCGCAGCGAGATCACCTTGCGCAGGATCTTGACGTCGAAGCCGGTGCCCTTGGCTTCCGCATAGACATCCTTGATGTCGTCGGAGATCACCTTCTTCTCTTCCTCGAGACGCTCGATGCGCTCGACAAATGCACGCAACTGGTCGCCGGCGACGCCGCCTGGATCGGACATGGGTACTCGTCTCCTTCATGGATGCGGGCGGCACGGCCCGCGGGATCGGGGTGATGGAACGGAGCCGGGAGGCGGGCGCCTCCCGTGATGCCGATCTGCATGCGCGGAAAATCGGGCGGATGCAAGACCGGGGAACGAAGACGGAACGATATTCACATGGGGGAAGTTGCGCCCGCTCACTCGTGCGGGCGGGCCTTTTCGAAGGCGGCCTGCTGGTCGGAGCTGGCCTCCGTCTGATGCAGATCCTTCCACTGCGCATAGGGCATGCCGTAGACGATCTCGCGCGCGGTCTCCTTGTCGAGCGGCACGCCCTTCTCGTTTGCCGCGTCCAGATACCAGTTGGACAGGCAGTTCCGGCAGAAGCCGGCAAGGTTCATCATGTCGATGTTCTGCACATCCGTGCGCTTGCGCAGATGCGAGACCAGCCGGCGGAACGCCGCCGCCTCCAGCTCGGTGCGCGTTGCCTCGTCGATTTCAGCCATCTCAGTCTCCCTCTCTCGCAGCTCTGCCGGCTCAGTCGCAGCGCGATCCGTAGTGGCGGATCGTGTTGAGGTCCGGCACCTCCGCCAGGATCTTTGCCACCAGCGGCACCAGCCGCCGCGTCCAGGCCGCGATGCCGGCCGCATCCGCGATCAGGTCCTGGCGGACCTCCAGCAGCGCATGCGCCAGGCCTCGCGCCGTACCATGCCGGTACATGCAGTCGTTCTTCAAGGCCCCGTCATAGGGCTCGTTGTCGCCCACCACCAGATCGGCATCGGCGCGAAGTGCGTCAAGCAGCGGCAGCGCGAAACGCGGATCGCGGTCCCACAGGATGCCCGCATGCCAGGGCCGCGGCACGCCGCGCCACACCGGCGTGTAGCTGTGGATCGACAGGATCGCCGGCGGATGGCCGTCCGCGATCGCCGCATCGATCTCCGCCGTGATCGCCGCGTGATAGGGCCGGTGATAGGTGGCGAGCCGGTGCGCCCGCTCGGCCGCGTCGTGGCTGGCATTGCCGGGCACCACCGATCCGTCCGACAGGCGCATCACCAGCGTCGGGTCGTCCTCGCCCCGGTTCGGGTCGATCAGCAACCGCGAATAGGTGGTCATCAATGCCGGCGCGCCGAAGGCCTGCGCCAGTCCCAGCGTCAGCTCGCGCACGCCGATGTCATAGGCAATGTGGCGCGAAAATTCCGATGCCGGCAGGCCGAGCGAGCCATAGCGCGCCGGCAGGGCGTTGCTGGCATGGTCGCACAGCAGCAGCAGCCCGCGCGAGCGGTCGCCCTCGATCTTTTCGAACGGCGTCTCGTCGGGGGATTTCGGGGCAGCGAAAAGCGTCTCGGCCATCTCGGTTCCGTTTGCGGGATTGCGGCCCCGCTGTGCACCATATCCGGCGTCCGCTTTCAACCGCATTTTCGTCGCGACTCGCGATAAGAGCTATCCGTGATTTCCGGCGAGACAGGCCGGCAACGGATGCCTAATCTTCGCCAGGCCCGTTTGCCCGGACCATCCGAACGCTTCCCCGAAAGACCGCAAGGCAATGACCACCGCCCCCGCCCCGCTCGCCGCCGCTCCCGACCAGCGCCTCCTTGCCGCCTTCCTCGCGCTGCTCGCCGGGGCGATCGCCATGGGCGTGTCGCCGGTCTTCGTGCGTTTCGCGGATGTCGGCCCCTTCGCCAGCGCCTTCTGGCGTGCCGCCCTCGCCCTGCCGCTGCTCGCCGTCTGGGCGCGGATCGAGCGGCCCGCAGGCACCGCCGCCCCGCGCTGGAACACAGCGACGCTCGCTGCCGGCGTGCTCTTCGCCGGCGACCTGTTCTTCTGGCACCTGGCGATCATGAACACCACCGCCGCCAATGCGACGCTGCTGGCGACCCTCGCCCCGCTCTGGGTGATGCTGGCCTCCGGCGCCCTGCTCAAGGAGCCGGTGACCCGCGCCATGGCCCTTGGCCTTGCCGCCTGCCTCTTCGGCGCCGCCCTGCTCGTCGGCAGCAGCTTCGCCTTCGCGCCGGAGCGCCTCCTCGGCGATCTCTACGGCCTCGCCACCTCGGTGTTCTTCGGCAGCTACTTCATCGCCATGCGCTTCGCCCGGCGCGGTGCTACCGGCATGACCCCCGGCCTCCTGGTCTATCGCAGCTCGCTCGTCACCGCCGCCGTGCTCTTCGTCGTCGCCCTGCTGCTGGAAGAGACGATCCTCCCCGCTTCGCTGATGGGCATCGCCATGCTGGTCGCGCTCGGCGTCTTCAGCCACGCGCTCGGCCAGGGCCTGCTGGCCTTTGCCCTCGGCACCCTGTCGGCCGGCTTTTCCGCGCTGGTGATCTTTCTCGAAGCGGTCGCCGCCGCCGCCATGGGCTATCTCTTCCTGGCCGAGAGCATCGGCCTTGCCCAGGCCCTCGGCGGCGCCGTCATCCTTGCCGGCATCTACATCGCCCGTCCGCGCGCGCCCGTTGCCGCGCCGGCGGCCCCCGCAACGCCAGACCCTTTCAGGACGCCGCAATGACCGACATCCCCGCCAGACGCGCCCTGCTGCAGGAGCTGTTCGCCGCCGCCGTCGATGCCGCCCGCGCCGAGACCTGCCTGCCGCCGCATCTGCCCGCCCCTTCCGACAGCGGCCGCATCGTGCTGCTCGGCGCCGGCAAGGCGGCCGGCGCGATGATGCAGGTCGCCGAACGCCACTATCGCGAGGCCCACGGCCTCGGCCCCGACCGGCTCGTCGGCCTCGGCGTCACCCGCCATGGCTACGGGCGGACGATGGAGTGGATCGAGCTGATCGAGGCCGGCCACCCGGTGCCCGACCGCGCCGGCATCGACGCCACCCGCCGCACGCTCGAACTCGCCGCCCAGGCCCAGCCGGGCGATCATATCGTCGTGCTCCTGTCCGGCGGCGGCTCGGCCAACTGGATCGCCCCGGTCGACGGCCTGACGCTTGCCGACAAGCAGGCGCTGACCCGCGCGCTGCTGCGCTCCGGCGCCACCATCGAGCAGATCAACACCGTCCGCCGGCATCTCTCCCGCATCAAGGGCGGCCGCCTTGCCGCCGCCCGGCCTGACGGCGTGCCGATGACGACCCTCGCCGTCTCCGACGTGCCGCGCGACGAGCCCATCGCCATCGCCTCCGGCCCGACCGTGCCCGATCCGACGACGCTGGCGGATGCCCGCGCGCTGGTCGCCCGTTATGCGCCGGATGCGCCCGAAAACGTCCACCGGGCGCTTCTCGATCCGGCCAACGAGACGCCGAAGCCCGGCGACCCGCTGTTTTCCGGCGCCCGCTTTCAGATCGTCGCCCGCCCCGCCCTGTCGCTGGAGCGCGCTGCGACAATCGCCCGCGCCCGCGGCTTCGAGCCGGAGCTCCTCGGCGACAGTCTGGAGGGCGAGGCGCGCGAGGTGGCAACGGAGCATGCCCGCATGGCCCGCGAGCTCGCGGCAGCCGGCCGCCGCGCCGTGCTGCTGTCGGGCGGCGAACTCACCGTGACCATTCGCGGCGACGGGCATGGCGGACCCAATCAGGAATACGCCCTTGCCCTCGCCCTGGCGCTGGACGGGGCGCCCGGCATCGCCGCGGTGGCCGGCGATACCGACGGCACGGATGGCGGCACCGGTTCGGCAGATGATCCGGCCGGCGCGCTTGTCGACGAGACGACTCTCGCGCGCGCCGCAAGGTCAGGTCATGATGCCGCCGCATTTCTGGAGAGAAACGACAGCACCGGCTTCTTCGAGCGACTCGGCGATCTGCTGAGACCTGGACCGACCTATACCAACGTCAATGACTTCAGGGCCGTCATCATTGACAAGGCGGAAGCCGGTCAGCCATAAGATGACGCGCAAAGTCGTGGCACGAGAAATCGAATGATGCAAAAAGCCGAGAGGCAGCGGCGAACCACGGCAGTCGGAACGATCGGGCGGGGACTTGCATCCTGCGGCGCGGCAGCGCTTGCCCTTGTCGCCCTTGGCCTTCTCACCGCGCAACCGGCCCAGGCCGAGCTTCGTCTGTGCAACAAGACCGAAAGCCAGGTCGGCGTCGCCATCGGCTATCGCGAGGAGGCCGACTGGGTCACCGAGGGCTGGTGGAACCTGCCGGCAAATTCCTGTGAAACGTTGGTGGCGGGCTCGCTCGTGTCACGTTTCTATTATATCTATGCGGTGGATTACGATCAGTTCGGGGAATGGGGCGGCCGCGCCTTCATGTGCACCCGCGAGAAGGAATTCACCATCCGGGGCATCGATGACTGCGTCGCGCGCGGCTTCGAGCGAACCGGATTCTTCGAAATCGACACGGGCGAGCAGACGAGCTGGACGGTTCAGCTCACCGAGCCCGTGCAAGGGGGGACAGGCGGACAATGAAGCGTGACAGGCGGGTCAAGATTCTTGCGACACTCGGACCCTCCTCCTCGGATCCGCAAACGATCGAGAAGCTCTACACCGCCGGTGCCGATGTCTTCCGCATCAACATGAGTCACACCGACCACCCGCGCCTGCATGCGCTGGTGGCGATGATTCGCGAGATCGAGACGAAGGTCGGCCGTCCCATCGGCATCCTCGCCGACCTGCAGGGACCGAAGCTGCGCGTCGGCACTTTCGAGGGCGACGCGGTGATGCTGGAGAACGGCGCCGGCTTCACCCTCGACAGCGACCCGGCGCCCGGCAATGCCGCCCGCGTCCACCTGCCCCATCGCGAGATCCTGGAGGCGCTCGAGCCCGGCCATCGCCTGCTGCTCGACGACGGCAAGATCCGCCTGCGCGTGACCTCCTGCGACCGGACCAGCGCCGAGACGGTGGTCGAGGTCGGCGGCAAGCTGTCCAACCGCAAGGGCGTCAGCGTTCCCGATACCGAGATCCCGGTCGGCGCGCTCACCCCGAAGGACAGCAAGGACCTCGACGCGGCGCTCGAAGCCGGCGTCGACTGGATCGCCCTGTCCTTCATCCAGCGCCCGGACGACCTTGCCGAGGTGCGCAAGGTGACGCGTGGGCGTGCCGGCATCCTCGCCAAGATCGAAAAGCCGCAGGCCATCGACCGGCTCTCCGAGATCATCGACCTCTCCGACGCGCTGATGGTCGCCCGCGGCGATCTCGGCGTCGAGATGCCGCTGGAACAGGTGCCGGGCCTGCAGAAGCAGATCGTCCGCGCCTGCCGCCGCGCCGGCAAGCCGGTGGTCGTCGCCACCCAGATGCTGGAATCGATGATCACCGCCCCGGTGCCGACCCGCGCCGAGGTCTCCGACGTCGCCACCGCCGTGTTCGAGGGCGCCGACGCGGTGATGCTCTCGGCCGAATCCGCTGCCGGCCAGTTCCCGGTCGAGGCCGTCGCCACCATGGACCGCATCGCCCGCCAGGTGGAGCGCGACCCGAACTATCGCGGCATCATCCACGCCCAGCGCCAGGAGCCGGAGCCGACCGGCGCCGATGCCATCGCCGCCGCCGCGCGGCAGATCGCCGAAACGCTGAACCTCGCCGCCGTGGTCTGCTACACCACCTCCGGCGCCACCGGCCTGCGCGCCGCGCGCGAGCGTCCCTCCGTGCCGGTCATCGTCATCTCGCCGGTCCTGTCGACCGCCCGCCGCCTGTCGCTGGCCTGGGGCCTGCACTGCGTCGTCTCGGACGACGCCCGCGACGAGAACGACATGGTCGACCGCGCCTGCCAGATCTCCTTCCAGCAGGAACTGGCCAAGCCCGGCCAGCGCATCATCACCACCGCCGGCGTGCCCTTCGGCACCCCCGGCTCGACCAACATGCTGCGCATCGCCTTTGTCGGCAGCGACGGTCGCGGCGGGCTCTGAGCCTCAGCCGCTCGCAGCAGCGGCGGGCTCTGAGCCACGTTCAGGGGCTCACTCGCTCGCAGCAGCAGCTTTCGACGGGACGGCCCTGGCCGTCCCGTTTTCGTTTCGGCTGCCCTCCCCGTCCCATCCCGCCTGCGGGAAGGCCAGTGCCACCACCTTGGCGATCTCCGCCAGCACCGCGTCGGTGCGCGTGTGATGCGGCATGTGGCCGGCGCCCTCCAGCGTCACCAGCCAGGCATTGGGCAGGTCCCGCACCAGCCCGTGCGAATGGATATGCGGATAGACGACGCCGTCCGTCTCGCCGGTGATCACCGCCGCCGGCTGGGCGATCTCGCGGTAGCGCGGCGAGGCCGCCTCCACCTCGCTCTTCAGGAAGGCGACGTCCCGCGCATTCGCCCGGAAGCTCCGCGGGCGGAACAGCAGCGGCAGGCCCAGCCGCTCGGCATAGGTCTGCGGCACCTCGCCCGGGCGGAAGACGCCGCCCATGGCGGTCGGCGCGACCAGCGCCGCGCCGAACGGGGCGAGCGTTGCGGAAAACACCGTGCCGGCGACCGGCAGCGCGGCGGCGTCGTAATACCAGTTGACGCCGCCCGGCCAGGGATGGGTCGCCGGCGCCAGGAACACCAGCCCGGCGAAGAGGTCCGGGCGGGCAAGTCCAAGCTGCGCCGCCACCGCCCCGCCCCAGGAATGGCCGACCGCCACCGCCCGCCCGATGCCGAGACTGTCGGCAAGGCCGGCGATCAGCGCCGCCTGGGCAAAGGGGCGGTGCATGTCACCGCCGCCGCGCTGCGAATGCCCGTGGCCGGGCCGGTCGACGAAGACGAGCCGCGCGGGCCTCCCCTTCTCCGCCGGCCATTCGCTCAGCGGCCCGGCCAGCGCCATATGCGGATCGCGCAAGTTGGCGCTCGCCCCATGCACGAAGACCAGCACCGGGTCGCCCGCCCGCCAGCCGTCGGGGCGCAGGTCGACATAGTGCAGCCGCACGCCGTCGATCTCGGCAAAGGCGCCGATCGGCGGATAGCGCGCCTCCGCCTCGCGCCCGCGCATCTCCGCCAAGAGGGCAAGGCCGGAGAGCAGCAGCGCCAGTGCCGACAGCAGGACAAGGGCAAGGGTAGGCATGGGCGGGCGGGTCCGGCTTTGCGAAGAACGGGCGACAGGGGAAAGGGCGGGTCCGCGCGGCCGCGTCAGATCGGCGAACCGGCCGCCGCCTTCTCCATGTCCTCGACCGCTTTACGCGCGTTTTCGCTGACCGGATGGATCCTCAGCACCTGGCGGAAGGTCTCCAGCGCCTCGTCCCTCCGCCCGATCCGCCGCAGGATGATGCCAAGGCCGGACATCGCGCCCCAGTGGCGCGGCTCCAGCGCCAGCACCCGCTCGATATCGACCATCGCGCGGCCGAAATCCTCGCGCAGGTAATTCACCGTGGCGCGGCGGTTCCAGGCTTCGGGGAAATCGGGGGCAAGCCGCACCGTCACGTCGAGCAGGTCGAGCGCCAGCGCATAGTCCTTGGCCTGCATGGCGGCGCCCGCGCGCATCATCAACAGGTCGACCGTGGCGCTGCCCGAGCGCGACCAGATCCGCTGGATGCGGCCGACCAGCGGGCGCGCCTGCTCGTCGCTGGTAACCTTGGCAAGTTCGGTGAACAGCCCGTCGAGCTCGCTTCTCGGCGTCTCGGTCTCCGTCACCGCCGGAGCGGGTCCGGAAGGCGGCTCGATCTCCGTCGTCGGCGCGTCGAGATCGTCGAGCGAGGGCGGCAGCACCTCGGGCGGCAGCACGTCCGGAGACAGCTCCTGCGCAAGCGCGGAGGCCCCGAAGCACACAAGGAAGCAGGCAAGCAGAAACGATCGCATTCAGGGAGTATGTCGCCCTGGATGCGATCGTCAATGGCATCAGCAAAAAGTGAAAGCGGTCAGGCCATTACGCCGTCGCCCGAGGCGTCCGCAGGGACGCGGGGCGATCAGCGGCCGGCCGTCGCGACTCAGCCCTGGCGGGCCTTGAAGCGCGGCGCCTTCTTGTTGATGATGTAGACGCGGCCCTTGCGGCGAACCATGCGGTTGTCGCGATGACGGCCCATCAGCGCCTTGAGCGAATTCTTGATCTTCATCGTCTCGTCTCCGTCAACGGTGCCACGTTGGCGGCGGCATCCTCATGTTGCGCCTCGCCTTGCGGCATCGGCTCTCTGGCGTCCTGACCCGGCGGATCCGCCGTCGTCGCGCTGGTTCGACAAGAACCGCGCGCCGGGGGCGATGCCCGATCCGCGACGGCAGGCGGCGTGATGCAGCGCTGCCATGGCGGACGGTTGCCGGGCTGTGCCGACCGCCTCGCAATCTCGGCGGTCCGGCGAAGATGGTGGGCGTGACAGGGATTGAACCTGTGACCCCTACGATGTCAACGTAGTGCTCTCCCGCTGAGCTACACGCCCGAAACTCTTCGGTTCCGGCAAGCCGCCGATGTCGACCCAGCAAGCCGCCGATGGCGACAAGGTGTCGAAATCCGGCAAATTGCCGTGGTCCGGCAGGAAGCCGGAAACCCGACGCCGACGGGACGGCGCGGTGGGATGCGATATAGCGGGCTTCGATTTTCGGTGCAAGCCCTTCTCGCAAACTTAATTGTCCGCCCGCGCGCCCGCTCCATGCGCGGTGGAAAACCTGTTGAGAGCCGGCAGCAAGCCGCTCAGGCGGCCAGCATGCGCTCCACTTCCAGCACCAGGTCCTTCAGGTGGAACGGCTTGGACAGGACCTTGGCATCCTTGGGCGCCTGCGAGTCCGGGTTCAAGGCCACGGCGGCGAAGCCGGTGATGAACATCACCTTCAGGTCCGGGTCGAGCTGGGTCGCCCGGCGGGCCAGTTCGATCCCGTCCATCTCCGGCATCACGATGTCGGTCAGGAGCAGCGAGAAGGGCTCCTCGCGCAGGCGCTCATAGGCGCTCTTGCCATTGTCGAAAGAGACGACGTCGTATCCCGCCTTCTGCAGCGCCTTGGCGAGGAAGCGGCGCATGTCATTGTCGTCTTCCGCAAGTAGGATCCGTGTCATTCGTCGCTTCCGTTCCGCTTCGCCTGGCGAATCTGCCGATCTTGCGCGCGCCCAACTTGCGCGCATCCGGTCTTGCGCATCCGGTCTTGCGCATCCTCGGACGGGCAGACGCGGGAGGTTCGCCCGAAGATCCCGTTTTGGCACATCTTTCGGATCGTTATAAGGCCGAACGACGGTAAACATCCAGTGAAAGCGGCGTCCCGCCGGTCGGGCGCATCGGTTACCCACCGCCCGTGTGGACATTAACGCCGATTCGGGGGCAAATAGGGAAGTTTGACGAAGATCGTCCGGCGGAGAGCATGCCCATGCAGGTCATCAGCGGGTTTCAGGAGACGCCGCCTTTCGACGTTCTGCAGCCTGCCGAGCAGTCCGCCCCCTTCGTCTTCAACTCCCCCCATTCCGGGCGGCATTACCCCCTTCCATTCCTGCAGTCCTCGCGGCTCGACGCGATGGCGATCCGCCGCTCGGAGGATGCCTTCGTCGACGAGCTCTTCGCCGGCGTCGTCGATCTGGGGGCGCCGCTCCTGTGCGCCCGCTTCCCGCGCGCCTATCTCGACGTCAACCGCGAGCCCTATGAGCTCGATCCGAAGATGTATGAGGACCGGCTGCCGCCCTATGCCAACAGCCGCTCGATCCGCGTCGCCGGCGGGCTCGGCACCATCGCCCGCGTCGTCGGCGAGGCGCAGGAGATCTATCGCGAGCGCCTCCCCGTGCGCGAGGCGCTCGACCGCATCGAGACCATCTACAAGCCCTATCACCAGACCCTGCGCCGCCTGCTGGCGCGCACCCATGTCGCCTTCGGCCATGCGGTGCTGATCGACTGCCACTCCATGCCCTCGACCATCCGCACCAGCGACAATGGCCCGCGGCCCGACTTCATCCTGGGCGACCGCTACGGCACCAGTTGCGCCCGCTCGGTCATCGACCAGGCGAGCGACATCCTGCGCGGCATGGGCTACACGGTGGCGCGCAACAAGCCCTATGCCGGCGGCTTCATCACCGAGCATTACGGCCGCCCGGCCAAGGGCCTGCACGCCCTGCAGGTGGAGATCAATCGCAGCCTCTACATGGACGAGGCGCGCACCGACCGCAGCTCCGGCTTCGCCGAGCTTGCCCGCGACCTGCGCCGCTTCTGCGAGGAGCTGGTGGCAGGCAGCGATGCCGATCTCGCGCCGGACGCGCTGGCGGCCGAATAGCCTCCCCCCGCCCCTTTCCCCTCGCCTTCCCCGACCCGTTCACGTCGACCCAGGGACGACCGCGCCTGCGGCAGCCGGAAAGCCGCGCAGAAAAAAGGGCCGCTCTCTTGCGAGGCGGCCCGAGTCTAGGGAGGAAACGCCCAAGGAGGGCGGCGCGACATGGCAAGCCATATCGCACTGCAACAAGTTTCCATCGCGACGCACAAAAGTCAAGCCACCCGGTCGAATTTTCTCCGAAAAAATCCGAAGCTCATGAAATTTATTAATATATTTCAAATAGATAGCTATTGATAAATCCCCTTGAATAATTCGTCGCACCCCCTGCCGCGGCGTGTTCTTGCCGGTCCGGTTCTGCATAAAATGCTGCCATACGGCGACCTGCCTCATTTTAAGGCAGCGACTCGGCGCGGCCATCCGGCGGCAGCGTCGCTTTCCGGACATTGCCCGCCGCCCGTTCACAGGCTATTGCGGGCGGGGCGGCGCCGTCGTGGCGCCGCGCCCCATCCGTGCACCTCGACCCGCTAGTCGCCCCCGCAAGGAACCGACCGATGCCCCATTCAGGTCCCCAGCCTGGCCCTCTCCCCGAAAACCTTCTGTCCGAAGACCTTGCCGCTTTCGCCGATGACCTGTGCCGCGCGTCGGCGGCGGCGATCCTGCCGCATTTCCGGGAAATCCTGTCGGTGGAAAACAAGATCGCCGAGGGCTTCGATCCGGTGACGGTTGCCGACCGGGCCGGCGAGGAGGCCTTGCGCGCCCTGATCGAGGCGCGCTTTCCCGATCACGGCATCCTTGGCGAGGAGCATGGCAGCGTCCGTCTCGATGCCGAGCATGTCTGGGTGCTCGATCCGATCGACGGCACCCGCGCCTTCATCTGCGGCCTGCCCACCTGGGGCACCCTGATCGGCGTGACGCGCGCCGGCCGGCCGGTCTTCGGCGTCATGGACCAGCCTTATGTGGCGGAGCGGTTCCTCGGCGATGGCGAGGCCGCCTGGCTGGTCAACCGCGACGGCCGCCGGCCGCTTGCCACCCGCCCCTGCGCGGACCTTTCGCAGGCGATCATGTGCACCACCCATCCGGGCCTGTTCCAGGGCGCCGAGCAGGCGGTCTACCGGCGGATCGAGGGCACCGTGCGCACCGCCCGCTACGGCACCGACTGCTACGGCTATTGCATGATCGCCAGCGGCCAGGTCGACCTCGTCATCGAGACCGGCCTGCAGCCCTATGACATCGTCGCCCTCGCGCCGATCGTCGAGGGCGCCGGCGGGGTGGTGACCAACTGGAGCGGCGGCTCGCCGGCCGCCGGCGGCCAGATCGTCGCTTCCGGCGATCCGGTCCTGCACGACAAGGTGCTGGAGATCCTCGCCTCCGCCGCCGTGTGAGGCAGCGGCTCGCCTGGGCTCAAAGGCTCCAGGCGCCGGCCGGCTCGCCGTCGCTGACGAAGGCGTCGAAGGCGGCAAGGAACTGGTCGCGGTGGAAGTCGTCTTCCATCAGCAATTCGTGGCGGGCCCCGGCGATCTCGACATAGCGGCAGGAGCGGGTCTGGCGGGCGAAGCGCTCGCTGGCCCGCGGCGAGACGACCTGGTCGCCGGTCGAGGCGACCAGCAGCACCGGCAGTTGCAGCGAGGGGCCGAAATCCGGCTCGAAGAAGCGTTTCATCGCCCGGCAGGCCGCCGCCAGCCAGTCGATGGTCGGCCCGCCGACCTCCAGCTCCGGATGGGCGGAGAGCACCGCCGCGTTGCGGCGGAAGCGGAATTCGTCACAGGTCAGCGGATTGCCCTCGAAGGGGATGTCGAGCCGCGCCTTGCCACCGGGCACGAAGGCGGTGCCGAAGCCGACCGCCGACAGCGCTGCCGACAACGGGCAGATCAGGCCCTGCGGCAGGCCGACCTTGCCGAGGCCGAGCAGCGGCGCCGACAGCACCGCCCGCTCGATGCGGGTGCGCAGCCGCCCGGCCGCCAGCAGCAGCACCGCGCCGCCGGTCGAATGCGCCAGCACATGGTGCGGACCGGGCATCGAGGCGAGCGACACCTTGTCCATCACCGTGTCGAGATCGGTGACGAAATCGGCGAAATCGTCCACATGGCCGCGCGCCGGGTTGGACAGCAGGCGCTCAGACCCGCCCTGGCCGCGCCAGTCGAAGGTGACGACGGCAAAGCCGCGCGCCCGCAGGTCCGCGACGGTCTCGAAATATTTCTCGATGAATTCGGCCCGGCCCTGCAGCAAGGTCACCGTGCCCTTCAGCGGGCTGCGGTCGGGCATCCAGCGCGCCGTGCGCAGGCGGATGCCGTCGGGCGTCGTCACCTGCTGGCAGACCGCTCCGGCCGGAACCGGATTGTCCGGATGATCGTAGAGCTGCATTGCCACCCGCGCCGTGCTCCAGCCTGTCGGCCTTGTTGGCGACGGGAGGGGCCCCGCCGCGTCGGGACAAGTCCAACGATCCCGGTATCTTGACCCATACAGGAGCGCGGCCGCCGGCTCAACTCCGGCGGCCCCGTTTGCGGTCGGCGGGCGGGCATCGCGGCCCGCCGAAAGGTCACATCCGGCCGTAGCCGCCCCAGCCGTGGCCGCGGCCGATCGGCGAGCGGCCGACGACCTCGCCCGAATAGGCATCGACCACCAGGCGCTGCGACATGCCGCGATGGCCGCGGGCATGGGCGACATAGACATGGCCCTGCGAGCGCAGGTTGCTGATGTCCCGGTAGCCCTGGCGGTGCAGCCGGTGGACGATCTGGCGCGGGGCGAGCCGCTCATACCGGTAGCCGCGCCGGTCGTGGCCGCGGTAGCCGGCGACCTGCAGTTCGATGCTGAGGCCGGCCGACGGGCCGCCGGTGCGGATCTCGAAAGCCTGGGCACTGGGCGCCGCAAGGGCGAGGCCAAGGACGGCGGCGGCGGCGAGAAGCGACTTCCTCATGGATCTGTCTCCTGTTGGGGCGCGTCAGCGCCTGTTGACGATCATGAAGATGCACCGCCCCGCGTGAACCCTCCCGGAAGGCGCCGTTCACCTGCCGTTCAGGTCGAAAATCCGGCCCGCCCGTCCCTCTTGAAAGCCGTTTTCGCCCTCCCCATCTCGTAAGGCGCGGGCGCCACGAACGGGCCCGCGCGCGGTTCCCCTCCCGGCCATGACGGCGGGACACAGCGGAACCGGAACCATCATCTGTTGCTCAACGAGAGGACACACCGATGCGTCACTTCGATTTCAGCCCGCTCTATCGGTCCACCGTCGGCTTCGACCGCCTGCTCTCCATGCTCGACAGCACCAGCGGCCAGGAGACGCCGAGCTATCCGCCCTACAATATCGAGCGCACCGGCGAGAACGCCTACCGCATCACCATGGCGGTGGCCGGCTTCGGCGAAGGTGACCTGACGATCGAGGCCAAGGAGCACACGCTCACCATCAAGGGCGAGCGCGCCCAGGAGACCGAGGCCGGCGAGGTGCTCTATCGCGGCATCGCCGCGCGCGCCTTCGAGCGCCGCTTCCAGCTCGCCGACCATGTCGAGGTCAAGGGCGCCAGCCTGGAGAACGGCCTGCTGCATATCGACCTGGCCCGCGAGATCCCCGAGGCGATGAAGCCCCGCAAGATCGAGATCGGCAAGGCCGGCCAGAAACAGATCGAGAAGCAGATCGAGGGCAGCACCCACTAAAGATCCACCCCTGAAGGATCAGGCACCGACACCCGGCAGGCGGACCCTCGCGATCCCCCCTCGGCGAGAGAGACGCCTGCCCCTCGCGCCCGGCCTTGCGAAAGGCCGGGCGCCTTGCGTTCTGGCCGGCCTTTCCCAAGGCCGGGCGCCTTGCGTTCGGGGCACCCCGTCAGCGCGACAGTTCGAACTGGATCTCGATGCGGTTGTAGCCGGCCTTGCCGCCGCGCCAGTCGTGATAGACCTCCCGGCTCTGGCCCGACAGATGGTGCCGCGTCTCGCCGATGGCGCGCAGCAAGGGCGCGTATCCTTGCGTGAACAGGGTCCGGACCGGCCCCAGATGCACGGCGGAGGCCACCATGATCGGCTCCAGATGCAGAACCTCCAGCGGGCCGTCATAGGCGGCGGCACCCGCCACCGGCAGGCAGATGCGCCAGTCGAACGCGGTCTTGCCGTCGCGCGGCAGGTTCTGCGCGAGGAAAGTCCAGGGCCCCGCCGCCGCAAGACCGGCGCGCTGGCGCTCCGCCTCGATCACGGTCGACAGCTCGGCGGCGGCCGATGCCACCTCGGGAATGGTCAGCCTGCGGGCCATCGACAGGACATGCATGTCCTCGGTGGGATGGATCTTCATCGGCAATCGCTCCGGTCGTTTCGCTTGAACCGGCGCGAAGCTAGCCCCGTTCGGCTTTGCGCCAACTCAGAATACGAAAACCGTTTCCAAATTTCCGGCAGGACAGCCGCGCGCGGAGAAAATTCTTCTACGGGCAGCCGCCTACCCCGCGGCGATCTCCAGGAAGCGCGCGACCTCTTCCGGCTTGGTCGCGAACGACGTCACCAGCCGCACGCCGGACGTGCCCTCGCCCGCTTCGATCTCCGGCCATTCGTAGAACGCCGCGCCCGCTTCGCGCAGCCGCGCGATGGTACCAAGGTCGAGCACCGGGAACACCTCGTTCGCCTCCACCGGATGGGCGAGCGCATGGCCGGACGCCGCAAGTCCCTCGGCAAGTCGGCTCGCCATCGCATTGGCGTGGCGGGCGCTGTCCAGCCAGTGGCCGTTCTCCAGATAGCCGTCGAGCTGGGCCGCGACGAAACGCGACTTGGAGAACAGATGCCCGGCGCGCGAGCGGTGCGCGGCAAGATCGCGCAAGGCATCCTGGTTGAACACCACGATCGCCTCGGCGCACCAGCAGCCGTTCTTGGTGCCGCCGAAGGACAGGACATCGATCCCCGCCTTCCAGGTCATCTCCGCCGGGCTGCACTGGAGATGCACCAGGGCATTGGCGAAGCGCGCCCCGTCCATGTGGCAGACGAGACCGCGTTCCTTCGCAGCCCGCGTCAGCGCCGCCAGCTCGCCGGGGCCATAGACCGTGCCGCATTCGCTCGCCTGGGTCAGGCTCACCGCCACCGGCGTGCCGAAGCGGCTGCCGTCCGGGTGCTTGGCCAGTTCGCGCGAGAGGCTGTCCGCCGAGATCCGCCCGTTCCGCGTTTCCACCGGCACCATCTTCATGCCGTGCGAGAAGAACTCCGTCGCCCCCCACTCGTCGCACAGCACATGGGCGATGTCGCTGGTCAGCACCAGCCCGCCCGGCCTGGCGCAGGCCGCCAGGGTCAGCGCATTGGCCGCCGTGCCGGTGGCGGTGAACCAGACCGTCAGGTCGTCTTTCTCGAAGATCTCGCGAAACCGGTCGCGGACCTTGAGGGTGAGCGGGTCCGTGCCATAGGCTGGCGCGGCGCCCGTGTTGTGGCGAAGCATCGCATCCATGACCGGCTGCGAGGCCCCCGCCCAATTGTCGCTGGCGAAGATCATGGCGCGATCTAAGACCGGGGCACGCAGCCTTGCAAGCCCGTCCGTAGGCTTCCCTGAGGGCATGCGCGGGACCCATCTGCCTCGTCCGCCGACAGATTCTTTCCTTCGCGCCGCGCCGGCGTTGCGATAATGACAAAACGCCCCATGCCCGGCGCAAGAAATAGTTTTGCGCGGGCTTGCAAGCCGCTTGCTCCCCCCCTTGAAATCTGGCATTGTGCGCCTCCGCCAGATAGGACAGGATTACTGTCCCTTTTGGACGGAGCGGAAGCGGCCGGGGCTGGCCGGCTTCCGCTGGAGCGCATCCCGCGCCCGCAGCACTCGGCCTTGGAGCGCCAGGCGCATCCGGTGGCTGAACGCAAGGGCCGGCATATGCTACAACAGGGCGCGGCATGCCCTGCGATCCCGCCCGGCCGCGGTGCCGGGGCGATGCAGGTCAGGGGCCGCGTCACCGGTGCAGCGCTGTTGCGCGGCACCGGCAGGAAGATGCCGACGGCACGTCCCGCGAGGGACACGAACCGCCGGAAAAGGCGGACCGAAGGGCAGGTCCGCTTCACTGGTCAGCGTCAGGGCGAACGCCCGTTCGACGGACGAGCCGGGCTCCTCGATCACGAGCGAGCGCGACCCGAACGGAGAAGGACGGTCCCGGCGCAGGATGAAAGAGGGCAGACATGAGCAAGACCGAAGCGATGATCGAGGCGCTGGACTTCGTGACCGAAACCGCACCGGCCAAAGCGACGACTGCCCGCAAAACGCTGAACGAGCGACGCGCGGAGGCCGCGCGCGTCGGCCTCTACAATCCCGCCCGCGAGCATGACGCCTGCGGCGTCGGCTTCGTCGCCCATCTCAAGGGCGTCGCCTCCCACCGCATCATTGCCGATGGGTTGCAGGTGCTGGAAAACCTCACCCATCGCGGCGCGGTCGGCGCCGACCCGTTGATGGGCGACGGCGCCGGCATGCTGGTGCAGATCCCGCACGACTTCTTCGTGGCTGAGGCGAAGGGCCTCGGCATCGACCTTCCCGAAAAGGGCCGCTACGGCGTCGGCTTCCTGTTCCTGCCGCAGGACGCGGCGCTGCGCCGCCGCTGCGAGGAGATCGTCGAGCGCGTCATCAACGCCGAAGGCCAGGCCTGCCTTGGCTGGCGCGACGTGCCGGTCGACAATTCCTCGCTGTCCAAGGCGCCGGACATCGCCGCGACCGAGCCCCGCTCGCGCCAGGTCTTCATCGCCTGCCGCGACTGCGAGACCGAGGACGATTTCGAGCGCCGCCTCTTCGTGCTGCGCAAGGTGATCTCCAACACCATCCGCGCCGAGACCGACGCGGTCGGCCGCGGCTTCTACATCGTCTCGCTGTCGAGCCGGACGCTGGTCTACAAGGGCATGTTCCTCGCCTATCAGCTCGGCGCCTATTACGCCGACCTGAAGGACCCGCGCTTCACCTCGGCGCTGGCGCTCGTCCACCAGCGCTTCTCGACCAACACCTTCCCGTCCTGGGAGCTCGCCCATCCCTATCGGATGGTCGCCCATAACGGCGAGATCAACACGTTGCGCGGCAACGTCAACTGGATGGCCGCGCGCCAGGCCAGCGTCTCCTCGCCGCTGTTTGGCGACGACATCACCAAACTGTGGCCGATCTCCTACGAGGGCCAGTCCGACACCGCCTGCTTCGACAACGCGCTCGAGTTCCTGGTGCGCGGCGGCTATTCGCTCGCCCATGCGGCGATGATGCTGATCCCCGAGGCCTGGGCCGGCAACCCGCTCATGGACGAGAACCTGCGGGCCTTCTACGAGTACCATGCCGCCCTGATGGAGCCGTGGGACGGGCCGGCCGCCGTCGCCTTCACCGACGGCCGCCAGATCGGCGCGACGCTCGACCGCAACGGCCTGCGCCCGGCGCGCTACGTGGTCACCGACGACGACTTCGTCATCATGTCCTCCGAGGTCGGCGTGCTGCCGGTGCCGGAGGAGAAGATCATCCGCAAGTGGCGGCTGCAGCCGGGCAAGATGCTCTTGATCGATCTCCGGGAAGGCCGGATCATTTCCGACGAGGAGATCAAGCGCCAGCTCTCCACCGCCAATCCCTACAAGGACTGGCTGCACCGCACCCAGATCGTGCTGGAGGAGATGCCGGCGGTGCGCGGCCGCGCGCCGGTCGCCGCCGAGACCCTGCTCGACCGCCAGCAGGCCTTCGGCTACACCCAGGAGGACATCAAGCTCTTGATGCAGCCGATGGCGACCGTCGGCCAGGAAGCCATCGGCTCGATGGGCACCGACACGCCGATCTCCGCCCTGTCGGACAAGCCGAAGCTGCTCTACACCTATTTCAAGCAGAACTTCGCCCAGGTCACCAACCCGCCGATCGACCCGATCCGCGAGGAGCTGGTGATGAGCCTCGTCTCCTTCATCGGGCCGCGGCCGAACCTGTTCGACCTCAAGGGCCTCGCCACCTCCAAGCGTCTGGAGGTGCGCCAGCCGATCCTCACCAATGACGATCTGGAGAAGATCCGCACCATCGGCGACACCGCCGACAACCAGTTCTCGGCCAAGACGCTGGACATCACCTATGGCGCGGCCAAGGGCGCGGCGGGCATGCGCGAGGCGCTCGACAACCTGTGCGCCCATGCCGAGAAGGCGGTCACCAACGGCTACAACATCGTCATCCTGTCCGACCGGCTGGTCAGCCGCGGCCGCATCGCCATCCCGGCGCTGCTGGCAACGGCCGCCGTGCACCATCACCTGATCCGCAAGGGCCTGCGCACTTCGGTCGGCCTGGTGGTGGAGACCGGCGAGGCGCGCGAGGTGCATCACTTCTGCGTGCTGGCCGGCTACGGCGCGGAGGCGATCAACCCCTATCTCGCCTTCGAGACGCTGCTGCAGCTCCATGCCGAGCTCGACTTTCCCGAAGAGGTCGACGCCGACGAGGTCGTCTACCGCTACATCAAGTCGATCGACAAGGGCATCCTCAAGGTCATGTCCAAGATGGGCATCTCGACCTACCAGTCCTATTGCGGCGCCCAGATCTTCGACGCGGTCGGCCTGTCGACCGATTTCGTCAACGAGTATTTCTTCGGCACCGCGACGATGATCGAGGGCATCGGCCTTGCCGAGGTCGCCGAGGAAACCACCCGCCGCCACGCCGTCGCCTTCGCCGACGTGCCGGTGCTGCGCCGCTCGCTCGATGTCGGCGGCGAATATGCCTATCGGGTGCGCGGCGAGAACCACCTGTGGACGCCGGAAGGCGTCGCCTTCCTGCAGCACGCGGTGCGCTCCAACCTGCCCGACCAGTATCGCGAGTTCGCCCGCGAGACCAACGAGCACAACGGCCGCTTCACCATCCGCGGGCTGTTCCGTGTCAAGACCGCCGAGGATGTCGGCCGCGCGCCGATCGCCCTCGACGAGGTCGAGACGGCCGCCGAGATCGTCAAGCGCTTCTCGACCGGCGCCATGTCCTTCGGCTCGATCTCGCGCGAGGCCCACTCGACGCTCGCCGTCGCCATGAACCGGATCGGCGGCAAGTCGAACACCGGCGAGGGCGGCGAGGAGCCGGAGCGCTACCGGCCGCTGCCGGACGGCTCGCAGAACCCGATGCGCTCGGCGATCAAGCAGGTCGCCTCGGGCCGCTTCGGCGTGACCACCGACTATCTGGTCAACTCCGACGTCATCCAGATCAAGGTGGCCCAGGGCGCCAAGCCCGGCGAGGGCGGCCAGTTGCCCGGCCACAAGGTCGACGCGGTGATCGCCAAGGTCCGCCATTCGACGCAAGGCGTCGGCCTGATCTCGCCGCCGCCGCATCACGACATCTATTCGATCGAGGATCTGGCGCAGCTCATCTACGACCTGAAGAACGTCAACCCGGTCGCCGACATCTCGGTCAAGCTGGTGTCGGAAGTCGGCGTCGGCACGGTCGCCGCCGGCGTTGCCAAGGCGCGCGCCGACCACATCACCGTGTCCGGCTATGACGGCGGCACCGGCGCCTCGCCGCTGACCTCGATCAAGCACGCCGGCAGCCCCTGGGAGATCGGCCTTGCCGAGACCCAGCAGACCCTGGTGCTGAACGGGCTGCGCTCGCGCATCGCCCTGCAGGTCGACGGCGGGTTGAAGACCGGGCGCGACGTCATCGTCGGCGCGCTGCTCGGTGCCGACGAGTTCGGCTTCTCGACCGCGCCGCTGATCGCCGCCGGCTGCATCATGATGCGCAAGTGCCACCTCAACACCTGCCCGGTCGGCATCGCCACCCAGGATCCGGTGCTGCGCAAGCGCTTCAAGGGCGCGCCGGAGCATGTGGTCAACTACTTCTTCTTCGTCGCCGAGGAAGTGCGCGAGATCATGGCCGCGATGGGCATCGCCCGCTTCGAGGAGCTGATCGGCCGCACCGACCTGCTCGACCAGGAGACGGCGATCGACCACTGGAAGGCCCGCGGCCTCGACTTCTCGCGCATCTTCCACATGCCGGACGCCCCGGCCGAGGAGAAGCGCTGGACCCAGCGCCAGAAGCATCCGATCGACGACGTGCTCGACCGCCGCCTGATCGCCGCCGCCGCGCCGGCGCTGGAGCGCAAGGAGCCGGTCGTGATCACCGAGACCATCGGCAATGTCGACCGCTCCGCCGGTGCGATGCTGTCGGGCGAGGTGGCGCGGCGCTACGGCCATAAGGGCCTGAAGGGCGGCACCATCGACGTGCGGCTGACCGGCACCGCCGGCCAGGCCTTCGGCGCCTTCCTGGCGCGCGGCGTCAGCCTGACGCTGGAGGGCGATGCCAACGACTATGTCGGCAAGGGCCTTGCCGGCGGCAAGCTGGTCATCCGGCCGAACCCGAAGAGCGCCGCCGATCCGGACTACTCGATCATCGCCGGCAACACCGTGCTCTACGGCGCGACCGAGGGCGAATGCTACATCCGCGGCATCGCCGGCGAGCGTTTCGCGGTCCGCAACTCGGGCGCCATCGCCGTCGTCGAGGGCGTCGGCGACCATGGCTGCGAATACATGACCGGCGGTGTCGTCGTCGTGCTCGGCTGGACCGGGCGCAACTTCGCCGCTGGCATGTCGGGCGGCGTCGCCTATGTGCTGGACGAGGACGGCTCGTTCCGCAACCGCTGCAACCTCGCCATGGTCGATATCGAGCCGGTCCCGGAGGAGGACGACCTCCTGGAGAAGCTCCACCACCATGGCGGCGACATCGAGCACAAGGGCCGCGTCGACCTGTCGGCCGACATGACCCGGCACGACGACGAGCGGCTGCGCCAGATCATCTCCAACCACATCGCCCATACCGGCTCGGCCTGGGCGCAGGAGATCCTGGAGAGGTGGGACGAGTTCCGCCCGAAATTCGTGAAGGTGATGCCGGTCGAGTACCGCCGCGCCCTCAGGGAAATGGAAGAAAAGCGGCTCGGCCTGGTGGCGGCCGAGTAAGGGAGACGACAGATCATGGGAAAAGTCACCGGTTTCCTGGAGATCGACCGGCAGGAACAGAAGTACCAGCCGGCCTCCGACCGCATCCGCCACTTCCGCGAGTTCACCCTGCCGCTTGCCGACAAGGACGTCGAGCGGCAGGCCGCCCGCTGCATGGATTGCGGCGTGCCCTATTGCCATGGCCCCGTCGGCTGTCCGGTCAACAACCAGATCCCGGACTGGAACGACCTCGTCTATAACGGCGACTGGGAAGAGGCGGCGCGCAACCTGCACTCGACCAACAACTTCCCCGAGTTCACCGGCCGCATCTGCCCCGCCCCTTGCGAGGAAGCCTGCACGCTGAACCTCGAGGACGCGCCGGTCGCCATCAAGACGGTGGAACAGGCGATCGCCGACAAGGCCTGGGCCGAAGGGTGGATCCGCCCCGAGCCGGCGCCGTTCCGCACCGGCAAGACGGTCGCCATCGTCGGCTCCGGTCCCGCCGGCCTTGCCGCCGCCCAGCAGCTCGCCCGCGCCGGCCACACGGTGCATGTCTACGAGCGCGAGCCGCGCGCCGGCGGCCTGCTGCGCTACGGCATTCCCGACTTCAAGATGGAAAAGCACTATATCGATCGCCGGGTCGAGCAGATGGAGGGCGAGGGCGTCGTCTTCCATTACGGCGCCAATGTCGGCGTCAACCTGACGGTGGACGAGCTCAAGCAGCGCCATGACGCGGTGCTGCTGACCGCAGGTGCCGAGCGCCCGCGCGATCCCGAGCTGCCGGGCATGGACCTTCAGGGCTGCATGTATGCCATGCCCTTCCTGGTCCAGCAGAACCGCCGCGTCGGCGGCGAGGACGTCACGGCCGAGCCGCCCTACTGGGCCGGCGGCAAGCATGTCGTCGTCATCGGCGGCGGCGACACCGCCTCCGACTGCGTCGGCACCTCGTTCCGCCAGGGCGCCCTCTCGGTGACCCAGCTCGACATCCGCCCGCGTCCGCCGGAGAAGGAGGACAAGCTGACGGTCTGGCCGTACTGGCCGACCAAGATGCGCACCTCGTCCAGCCAGGCGGAGGGCGCCGAGCGCGAATTCGCCGCCGCCACCCTCGCCGTCGTCGGCGAGGACGGCCACGTCACCGGCGTCAAATGCGCCCGCGTCGACGAGAAGCGCCGGCCGATCCCGGGCAGCGAGTTCATCCTGCGCGCCGAACTGGTGCTGGTCGCCATCGGCTTTGCCGGTCCGCTGGAGGGCACCTATCTCGCCGAGCTCGGAGACAGCATCGAGCGCGACGCCCGCGCCAACGTCAAGGCCAACACCCAGGACTACAAGACCTCGATCGACGGCATCTTCGCCGCCGGCGACGTCCGCCGCGGCCAGTCGCTGGTGGTCTGGGCGATCCGCGAGGGCCGCCAGGCGGCGCGGGCCATCGACCTGCATCTGACCGGCAGCTCCAACCTGCCGCGCTGACCGGGCCGATTTTGCGACGCGTGAGGCCGTTTGAGACGGGTTTTCGCAAAATCTCGCAAAATTTTGCAAAATCGTCTCAAAAAAAGATGAGCAATATCAAAGGGAAAGGCGCCGCTTGCGGCGCCTTTCTCAATTTCTCAAGGCCTCAGAACCCGACTTGTCCCCGCTCCGCGGGCGGGCCGGCGCATCGCCTGTCCCCGCAGCGCGGGACCCCTTCGCCCGCTCGCTATCCCCGCCCTCACGCGGCGCGCGAGCTGCCCTCATAGCTGTCGCGGATGCTCGACAGGAAGCCGCCGACCTGCTGGCGCAGCGCCTCGGAGAGCTCGGCAAGCTCGGAACTCGCCCCGCGGATCTCGTCCGCCGCCGCCCGTGTCGAGCCGCTGGCGCGGCCGAGCGCGTCCATGCTGGAGGCGACGTTCTCGGTGCTTTGCGTCGCGAACTCGACGCTCTGGCTGATCTCGCCGGTCGCCGCCATCTGCTTCTGCACCGACTGCAGGATCGTGTCGGAAATCGCGTGGATGCGCTCCACCGTGCCGGCGATCGAGCGGATCGCCCCGACCGCCTGTTCGGACACCTGCTGCACCGCCTCGACCTGCTGCGAGATATCCTCGGTCGCGCGCGAGGTCTGGCCGGCCAAGGTCTTGACTTCATTGGCAACGACGGCAAAGCCCCGGCCCATCTCCCCGGCCCGCGCCGCCTCGATGGTGGCGTTGAGCGCCAGAAGGTTGGTCTGGTCGGCGATCTGCTTGATCAGGTCGACCACCTCGCCGATCGCCCTCCCGCTCTCGGCCAGCCGCCCGACGATCGTGTCGGTGGAGCGGGATTCCTCCACCGCCGCCCGCGCCATCTGCGCCGCCTGCTCCATCTCCCGGCCGATCGACAGGATCGACTGGGTCATCTCGTCGGCCGCTTCCGCCGCCGTGGAGACCGAGCTGGAGGCCTGGATCGAGGAGCCGGAGGCCTCGTCGACGGCGCTCGTCGCCATGTCGACCGCCCCGTCGAGATCCTTGGTCAGATGCGCGACGCGCCCGGCCGCATCGCCCAGCCGCAGCACGACGACGCCGACGGTCTGCTCGAATTCGGAGGCGACCTGCTTGAGCGTCTCGCCGCGCTGGCGCGCCATCTGCTCCTGCTGTTCCAGCGCCGCGCGCGCGTCCTGCTGTGCCTTTTCCGACAGCCGCACGCGGAAATCCGCCACCGAACGGGCGATGGCGCCGATCTCGTCGCGCCGCTCCGCGCCGGCGACGGTGATGCCGAAGTCGCCGCCCGACAGGGCGACCAGCCCCTCCTGCAGCGCCTTCAGCGGCCGCCGCACGCCCATCGCCAGCCAGAAGGCCAGCGCCAGGAAGGCGATGCCGACCGGCGTGCAGACCAGCGCGATCTCGATCATGTTGTGGAGGATCAGGCCGTCGAGCTTCGCCGTCGCGGTGGGACCGAGAAACTCCTGCGCCTGCGCCGGATCGCCCAGCGCCGACAGCAGCGAATGACGGAAGACATAGAAGGCATAGCCCGTTCCCCCCATCATGATCAGGGCTGCCGACGCGACCATGAGCATGAATCTGCCCATCACCGTGAGGGACCAGGGAGAGGAACGGGAAATGGCCATGTCGGGACCCGGGCTAGATTGCGTCGCCGACAAGCTGCCTCAGAAACATGAACATTTGGGTAATGTCTCGGTCGATTCGACCGATCCGGCCGGCCGCTCTCAGGGCGTGGCGGCGCGGAAGTCGTCGACCCGGCCGTTCTGCGGCGGGATCGGCGTGCCCTGGACGATCAACTGATATTGCGGCGTGTCGGCGACCGGCTCGTTCGCCGCCTCCGCGCCGCCGGCCAGTATGGTCTCCGGCGCGCCCTGGCGCCCGGTCAGGACGATGAAATCGGGGTCGTCGTCGACGCCGTCGAAGGCGAAGCTCCCGGACGATCCCAGGATCCGCGCGATCTGGCGCTCGACGAAGAAGGCGATCTTGCGCCGCCCGTGCCAGGTGAAGCCGATGCCCTCGTCGGAGCGAAGCTTTCGCCGCGTGCCGGCGACGTCCGGCCCATAGGACGTATAGCCGCCGTTCTCGTCGAGGAACACGTCCCAGACATCGACATAGATGGCGTTGGCCGCCTCCACCTGCTGCTTGGCGACGGTGTTGAGATGGCCGAAATCGGCGCGCCGGGCCACGCCCTTGGGCGGCGGCAGGCCGACCCACAGCACCGGCAGGCGCTGCGCCCGCGCGGCGGCGATGAGCTGGCCGACCCGCTGGCTGTAAATGGCGTTCCAGGCATCGCTGCGGAACGCCGCGCCGCCGCTGTCCGTGGCGATGTCGCGCACGTCGAGCGAGCCGATCAGGATGACGATCGCCGCCATCCTGTTGCGCCCTTGGACGGCGCCGCG
Organism: Stappia sp. P2PMeth1; assembly: GCF_900185735.1. Classification (NCBI taxonomy): domain Bacteria; kingdom Pseudomonadati; phylum Pseudomonadota; class Alphaproteobacteria; order Hyphomicrobiales; family Stappiaceae; genus Stappia; species Stappia sp. P2PMeth1. The sequence goes on from NZ_FYAW01000005.1 coordinate 40,832, forward strand.
GATCCGGTCGACGAGCACGCCGGGGCCGGCGCCGGCCAGCCCCGCATCGGCGAGCGACAGCCTGTCGACACGCACCGACGGCACCTCCGCGTAGGTCGCCTCCAGCCCTTCCGCAAGCTCGCCCGCCAGCGCGCCGCCGACCACCAGGATCGAGCGCGCGTCCGCCTCTTTCGGCACTTCGACCACGACCGGCCGGGCCGGCTCGCGCGTCGGCTGGGGCCGCATCTGCTGGCGCGGCGGCAGCTCCTCGATGCGCGTCCGCCGACGGCTGTTGTCGACGCCGAACAGGCGCAGCAAGGGCGACAGCGGATGGAAGCCGGTGTCGCGCGTATCTCCCGGCTGCACGATCGGCCGCGACTGCGCCAGCGCCGCCGCCGGGCCGAACGGCGCCGCAAGGTCCGCTCCCGGCTCGGGCAGCAACAGGCACAGGGCGGTGACCAGCGCCACCAGCGTGGCAAGGCGCGCACGCCCGCGCGCCCACGGTCCACGCGATGCGGGAGACGGCCTGACGGGACGGAGCGAGCGGATCTTCATGGCGCGATTTTAAGCCCGTTCCGGGGGGAAGGGAATAGATGGCCCGCGCGCGCCATTCCTTGTTGCTCCGTCTCGCCTGTCGCGATCCTTCAAGACGGCCGCCGCCGCCTCTGCGAGACTGCGCCCCGAACCCTTTCCCACCCCCTGTCCTTGGAGACGGCGATGATCCTCAGATACACCATTCTCTATGTCGAAGACGTTCCGGCGACGCTCGATTTCTACGAGCGCGCCTTCGCCCTTTCGCGCGGTTTCCTGCATGACAGCGGCGACTATGGCGAGCTTGCGACCGGCGAGACCCGCCTCGCCTTTTCCTCCAAGGCCCTGATGCACCGCCTCGGCAAGACGCCGGGCCGGGCCGAGCCGAAGGCGCCCGTCTTCGAGCTTGCCTTCGAGACGGACGACGTGCGCGCGGCGCTGGACCGCGCCCTCGCCGCCGGCGCCACGCAGCTGCAGGATGTGCGCGAGGAGGACTGGGGACAGACCACCGCCTATGTCGGCGATCCCAACGGCTATCTGGTGGAAATCTGCTCGCCGGTCCAGTTGCCCAGCGCCGGCTGACGGGCAAGCTCCAGCAGGGCGCGGTCCCGGCGCAGCCGCTCGGGACTTGCGCCGAACCAGCGGCGGAACTCCCGCGTCATATGCGCCTGGTCGGCAAAGCCGCAGTCCCCGGCAATGCCGGCCAGCGGCATCTCGCCGTCGAGCCGGCCGGCCGCCCGCCGGACCCGGCCGAGCAGTCGCCAGAGATCGGGCGGCGGCAGGCCCCGCTCGCGAAACCGCCGCTGCAGCGAACGCGGCGACAGGCCGAGGCTGCCGGCGACCGAGGCAAGGGTCGCGTCCGGTCCGGCCAGCAGCCGGATCGCCGCATCCACATCGTCCGGCCTTGCCGCCCGCCCGGCCAGGGCGTTGCCGAGGATGTCCGCCGCCCCGTCGCCCGGCCCGAGGACAGCATCGCGGGCGATGGCCTCAAGCTCCGCCGGCCCGACGGCCGCCCCCGGCCGCAGCCGGTAGCCGTCGATCCGCGTTCCGGCGGCCAGCACGGCGATGCGCGGGCCAAGGTCGAGGCCGGTCAGCAGCACCCGCGGCGCGGCTCCCGGGACATGCAGCACCAGCACGTCGCGGCAGCCGTCGGGCAGGACGGGGGCGCGCTCGGTGCCCGCCGCCACATGCCGCCAGGCAAGGAAATCGGCCGCGTCCGCCATCCGCTTACCGCCCGTTGCGGATATGCTCCAGCAGAGCCACCGAGGCATAGCCGTCGGGGATCAGGCCGGCCGATGTCTGATAGGCACGGATGCCCCGCCGGGTCGCCGGGCCGACCTGGCCGTCGGCGGTGCCGACGGAAAAGCCGCGCCGGTTGAGCAGCGTCTGCAATTCCTCCGCCTGCGGCCGCGACAGCGGCAGCGCGTCGCGCCGCCACGCATGGACGAACGGCCCGCCGCCGCGGATCCGGTCGGCCAGATGGCCGACGGCCAGTGCATAGGCGGTGGCGTTGTTGTAGCGCTTGATGACGAAGAAATTCTTCAGCATCAGGAAGGCCGGGCCGGAGGCGCCGGCAGGCAGCACCAGCTCGGCATTGTCCGAGGCACGCGGGAAGTCGCGCCCGCCCGGACGGCGCACGCCGAGCCGCGCCCAGTCGGCGATCGAGCGGTCGGTGTCGGCGAGCGTGTAGTCGAAGCCGCGCGGCAGCTCGACCTCGTAGCCCCAGGTCTTGCCGCTCTGCCAGCCGTGCCGTTTCAGGTAATTGGCGGTGGAGGCCAGCGCATCGGGGATGTTGGTCCAGATGTCGCGGCGGCCGTCGCCGTCATAGTCGGCGGCATATTGCTTCCAGCTCGAGGGCATGAACTGGGTATGGCCCATGGCGCCCGCCCACGACCCTTCCATGCGGTCGGGGGCGACATGGCCGGCCTCCAGGATCTGCAGTGCCGTCACCAGCTCGCGCTGCCAGAACTCGCGCCGGCGCGGCGCCGCATAGGCGAGCGTCGCCAGCGCCCGCACCACATAGTGCTGGCCCATGAAGGAGCCGTAATTCGTCTCCATGCCCCAGATCGCCACCACCGCGTGGCGCTCGACGCCGTAGCGGTTCTCGATGACGGCGAGTTCGCGGGCATAGGTCGCCAGCATCTCGCGTCCCTTCTCCACCCGCGTGTCGGAGACGGCCGTATCGAGGTATTCCCAGATCGGCTTGACGAATTCCGACTGACGATTCATCAGCCTGATCGTATCCGGATCGGGGACAACCCCCTGGAAGGCGCGGCGATAGGTGGCCTGCGACACGCCGGCCTCGCGGGCGGTCGGCCAGAACGAGTCCACAAAGGCGGTGAAGCCGGGATCGGCCTTGGCCGTGCCGGAGGGCAGGCACAGCACCAGGGCAAGCCCGAGGGCACCGGCCAGCCGCCGAGCGGTGCGGACGGCGCCCCTTGCATGACTTTGAAGCAAGAACATCAACACTCCTGTCGTCTCCCGGTGGAACGGCCCGCTCGTCCCGCAGACCCGTTCCCTCGCCCCCCGACGCCCCGGATTTCCGGACCGAACCGACGGGCGGCGGCGCCATCCCCGTCGGCAAGTATGGTTCAGTGCCGGAATCTCAACCCCGCCTCGATCGCATTCGAATTGTAGCTCGATCCCGAGTTGCTCGAAATGAACCGGCGGAACGTGTAGCGGCCCTGCAACGCGACGTTGGACGTCAGGGCCCATGTCAGCGCGGTCGTCGCCCGCGCCTCCTGCTCGGTCAGCACGAGGCCGGTATAGTCGCGCCAGGTATAGCCGACGCCGACCTCGCCGCTCAGCGCCTCGCTGAAGCCATGCGCCAGCCGGAGGTCGCCGGTATAGGTGACCGAGCCCGGCGTGCCGGCCAGCGAGGACGGCGAGAAATTGGTGCTGGCGAGCGCCGTCACCGTGGTCAGGCGGGTCGGCGACCAGACCAGCGATCCGTCCACCGTCAGCCCCTCCAGCCGGGCAAGGCGCTTGTCCTTCAGCGTCTCGCTGCGCCAGCCGACGGCGATGTCGCCGGAGATCTTGCCGCCATTGTCGAAGGCAAGGCCGGTGCGCAGGCCGTAGCCGGTGGAGTCGCGATCCTCGCACAGCATCGGGTCGGTGCAGCGGTCCATGTAGCGGCGGGCGAACAGGCTCCCTTCGGCGAAGGGCGTCACCGCCGCGCCGGTGTTGCCGTCGACGCGCAGGGTCGCGGTGACCAGCGCGTTGTCGCGGTCGCGATTGGACGGCCCCCCGCCGGTGCCGGTGTAATGGGTCGAATCCACCTGGCCGCGCAGTTCCGCGCCGACGAGGCCGAGATCGCGGCGCAGCGACAGTCCGGCGCCCAGATCGTGCACTTCCCGGTCGCCGCCCGCCGCCTCGGCCGTACCGCGATCCTGCATCGACAGGCCGTAGCGCCCGGAAATGCCGATGTCGCTGCGCTCCCCCGCCTCCAGCCGCAACAGGGCGTCCGCCGTCACGTTCGGGTCCGCCTTCAGGCTGCTGTCGGGATAGCCGGTATAGCTGCCGCGGAAATTGAGGCCGAAACTGTGGCGCGACCAGTCCGACTGCACCCTGAGGCTCGGGGCGATGCGATAGACCGCGCCGCCATCGCCCTTGGCGCTGTTCGCCCGGTTGTCCGACCAGCCGAGCCCGGTAAAGAGCTCGGGATAGAGCAGGAACGAGCCGACGCGCATGCCGCGCGGCTCGTCGCGGGTGGTGTCGCCGGCATAGGCGGTGTTCGTCACGCGGCCGCCGCCACCGATCGGCCCGCGCCGCTGCACCGCCCGCAGCCGCTCGGCGAAGGGCTGCGCCGGTGCGGCGCGCCCGCCGGTCGCAAGGCCCTGCGCGCTCTCGCCCGCGCCCGGCCCGATCTCCGAGATCGTCCCGCGGGTGCCGGTCCGCCCCAGCGGCGCCACCCCGTCCTGGCGGGCGAGCGGATCGGTGTCGTCCTCCGCGTCGACATCCGCCGCCGACCCGAACCCGCCGCCGAAACCGCCACTTTCCTGCGCGCCGACGCGCGCGGCCATCGGCACCTGCGCGGCGAGCAGGGCCAGAACGGCGACGACGGAAAGGGCGCGACGTGTCATGCTTCGTCCAGATACGGCAGGCCGGGGGCACCGGGCCGACTACGACAGGCCGCAAGCGCCGGAACCGCCGGGCTGCGGCCAACTTTTGCCATGATAATGGTCTGTTAGGGTTAACGGAGCGTTAGGCTCGCGCCTCTCGCCTCGCCCGCCGCCCTTGCGCTCGCCCCTTCCCCGGAGGTAAGACGGGCGCAACCCAACACCGAGATCGCCGGACCCGCACCCATGACCGCACCCTTGACCCTCACCACCCTGCCGGCCGGCGGCGGTCAGGACGCCTGCGCCTCCGCCCTGCGGACGATCGCGACGGAGGCGCAAGGGCTCGAGATCCTCAAGGCGGCGCTCGGCAACGGCCTGTCGCAGCCCTTTTCCGAGGCGGTGGCGACGATCGCCGCCGCCCGTGGCCGGGTGATCGTCACCGGCCTTGGCAAGAGCGGCCATGTCGGCGCCAAGATCGCCGCGACCCTCGCCTCCACCGGCACCCCCGCCTCCTTCGTCCATGCCGCCGAAGCCAGCCATGGCGACCTCGGCATGATCACCGACAACGACGTGGTGCTGGCCCTGTCCTGGTCGGGCGAAACCCAGGAACTGGCCGCCACCATCGCCTATACCCGCCGCTTCAAGGTGCCGCTGGTCGCCATCACCTCGCGCGCCGAAAGCGCCCTCGGCGCGGCCGCCGACATCGTCCTCGCCCTGCCGAAGGTGGAGGAAGCCTGCCCGCACGGTCTTGCCCCGACCACCTCCACCATCCTGCAGATGGCGACCGGCGACGCGCTCGCCATCGCCCTGCTGGAGGCGCGCGGCTTCACCGCCCAGGATTTCAAGGTCTACCATCCCGGCGGCCGTCTCGGCGCCAGCCTGCTGCATGCCCGCGACATCATGCATGCCGGCGACAAGCTGCCGCTCGCCACCCCGGCGACCAGCATGCGCGATGCCATCGTGCTGATCACCCGCAAGGGATTCGGCGTGCTCGGCATCGTCGATGCGGCCGGCCTGCTGACCGGCATCATCACCGACGGTGACCTGCGCCGCCATCTCAGCCACGACTTCCTCGACAAGACCGCCGGCGACGTCATGACCCGGGCGCCGAAGTCGATTCCGGGCGACATGCTGCTCGCCTCGGCGGTGGAATTCATCAACCGCGCCTCGATCACCGCCGTCTTCGTCGTCGAGGACGGCCGGCCGGTCGGCATCATTCACCTGCACGATCTGCTGCGGCACGGGGTTGCCTGACGTCGCGTCCCCCTGCATCGCGCGTGGATCCCTCGGGATTTTTTCCAAGCTGGAGACGACAACCTGCGCCCGGTTTAGGGATTGATTAGCCTCGCCTGCCTATGATCGTCTCGGGTCCGCCACCGGGCCTGACGGCTTTCGGAGAGTTGCAGGGCATGGATCTCGGTTCGATCATCGGTATCATCGCGGCATTTGCGGTCGTGATCGCCGCCATTTTCGTCGGCGGCAACATCACGCAATTCATCGACATGCCCTCGATCCTGATCGTGATCGGCGGTGCGTCCGCCGCGACGCTGGTGCGCTTTCCGCTCGCCGGGATCGGCGGCGCCTTCGTCGTCGGCAGCAAGGTCGCCTTCACCCACAAGAAGTCCAACCCGCGCGACCTGATCGAGGAGATCAGCACCCTCGCCGACGTCGTCCGCAAGTCCGGCCCGCTGGGGCTGGAAAATGTCGAGGTGAGCGACCCGACCCTGGCCAAGGGCGTGCAATACATCGCCGACGGCTACGAGGGCCCGTTCATCCGCAACGCCATGGAGCGCGACCGCGACCTCTATCTCGACCGCCTGCAGGAGGGACGCAAGGTGTTCAAGGCGCTTGGCGATTCCGCCCCCGCCTTCGGCATGATCGGTACCCTGGTCGGCCTGGTGCAGATGCTCGCGACCATGGACGATCCCTCGACCATCGGCCCGTCGATGGCCATCGCGCTGCTGACGACGCTCTACGGCGCCTTGATCGCCAACATCGTCTGCCTGCCGCTGGTCGACAAGCTCGATTCCAAGTTCGAGACCGAGGAGGTCAACCAGACCCTCGTCATCGACGGCATCCTGCAGATCCGCGAGAACAAGAGCCCGGCGCTGATCCGCGACATGCTGATCGCCTATCTGCCGGAAAAGGCTCGCGCCGAGTTCGCGGAAGCCGCCTGATCAAGACGCGACGGAGAGCGGCGCCCCATGTCCAGAAAGAAAAAAGCAGGCGGCGGCGCCCCGGAGTGGCTGGTCACCTTCGCCGACCTGATGTCCCTGCTCGTCTGCTTCTTCGTGCTGATCATCTCCTTCTCGATCCAGGACAAGCAGAAGCTGCAGGTGGTCGCCGGCTCGATGCGCGAGGCCTTCGGCGTCAAGGAGACGGCCCGGCGCACCGGCATCATCGAGGTCGAGGGCATTCCCGTCCGCGATTACATGAAGGATATCAGCCGGGTTCCCGAAGAGCTCGATTCCGACTTCGCGCAGGAGCGCCACGAGCAGCGGCGCAAGCAGGGGCCGGAGGCCAACACCCACGACGTGCGCAAGGCCGAGATCGAGAAACCGCGCCAGTTCGCCACCGCCGCCGCCTCGCTGCGCCAGGCCTGGCAGGAAATGCCGGACATCACCGAAGTCTCGTCCAACATCATTCTGGAGGAGACCGACGAAGGCCTGAACATCAGCCTGGTCGACCAGGACGGGCGCTCGATGTTCCCGGAAGGCTCGAAATACCCCTATGACCTGACCCGCCGGCTGATCGCCCGGATGGCGCCCGTGATCGCCCGCATGCCGAACCGGGTGCAGATCACCGGTCACACCACCTCCGGCGGCATCCCGCTCAATCCCGGCTATACCAACTGGGAACTGTCGGCCGACCGGGCCAATGCCGCGCGCCAGATCCTCGCCGAATTCGGCGTGCCGGCCGACCGCTTCTATGGCGTCGTCGGCAAGGCCGACAGCGAACCGCTGTTTCCCAACGATCCCTATCTCGCCGCCAACCGCCGCATCGGCATCCTGTTGATGCGCGAGGAGCCGCCGATCCCGCTCGGCCACAATCCGTAAGGGGGCGGGCACCGGAACAGCCGGGGCGGCAAGGCAGAAACGACAAAAGGGCCGGAATTTCCGGCCCTTTCGCATGTGTCGAGCCGCCTTGAACGGCAATGAACGTGAAACGGCGGCGAAGCCGGTCGCTGGCGGTCGCGTCAAGCCTCGACCGGCACCACCACCAGCGCGCTGCCGTCGATGCCGACCACCCGGACCCTGGTGCCGGCCGGGCAGTCCAGCCCGCTGACCCGCCAGACGCTGTCGTCCACCCGCACCGAACCCTGGCCGCCGGAAATCGGGGCGGTCAGCACGAATTCGCGGCCGACCAGCCGCGCGCCGCGCCGGTTCAGCCCGGCCTCGTCGCCCTCGCTGCCCTGGCGGCGCATATAGGTCCGTCCGACCAGCACGCTGGCGACGGACAGCAGACCGAACAGCACGATCTCGAGCTGCCAGGGCATGTCGATCATGATCGCCAGCGTGCCAACGACGATGGCCGCGAGGCCGAACCACAGGAAGAACGTGCCGGGAGCGAGCACCTCCAGGCCGAGCAGCAACAGGCCGACGATCCACCACAGCCACGGCCCGACCTCCATGACGATGCGTTCGACCAGGCTCATGAGCGTGGACCGTCGCCATCGCGCGGCGCGGAGGGCGCCGTGGTCGAGGGGACGCTGGCGCGCGACCGCGACGCCGCTCCCCCGCCGCCAAAGGCCTCCTTGGCGATCTCGGCGATGCCCGAGAGCGAGCCGAGCACGGCGGTGGTCTCGGTCGGCAGGATCAGGAGCTTCTGGTTGGGCGAGCGGGCGAACTGGCCGAGCGCCTCGACATATTTGTTGGCGACGAAGTAGTTGATCGCCTGCATGTCGCCGGCGGCGATCGCCTCGCTGACCATGCGGGTCGCGTTGGCCTCGGCCTCGGCGGCGCGCTCGCGCGCCTCCGCATCGCGGAACGCGGCCTCGCGCCGGCCTTCCGCCTCCAGGATCTGCGACTGCTTCTGGCCTTCCGCCTGCAGGATCTCGGAGGCCCGCTTGCCCTCCGCCTCCAGGATCGCCGCGCGCTTCTCGCGTTCGGCCTTCATCTGCCGGCCCATCGCCTCGACCAGATCGCGCGGCGGGTTGATGTCCTTGATCTCGATGCGGGTCATCTTGATGCCCCAGGGCGAGGCGGCCGCATCGACCACCCGCAGCAGGCGCTCGTTGATCTCGTCGCGGTTGGACAGCAGTTCGTCGAGATCCATCGACCCCATGACCGAGCGGATGTTGGTCATGGTCAGGTTGAGAATGGCGTTCTCCAGCCCCGACACCTCATAGGCAGCGCGCGCCGCCTCGAGCACCTGGTAGAAGGTGACGCCGTCGGCGGTCACCGTCGCATTGTCCTTGGTGATCACTTCCTGCGAGGGAACGTCGAGGACCTGCTCCATCACGTTGATCTGATGGCCGACCCGATCGATGAAGGGCACGATGAAGTTGAGGCCCGGCATCAGCGTCTTGCGATAGCGGCCGAAGCGCTCGACCGTGTAGTTGTAGCCCTGCGGCACCGTCTTGACGCCCGCCAGGACGACGAGAACCAGGAGCACCAGCAGGACAAGGACCAGGATATCGAATCCGAAAACGCCTTCGAGCATCTGTGTCATCCTTCACCAGGGCCGCGTCCTCGACGCGGCGGAGCGGATCGAAGGCCGGTCGCGCCCGACCGGCCAGCCCGCCGCTACATGTACCCGGCGGGCGACGATCTGCAAGCGCAAGCATCGCGCGGTGGTGAAGAAGATCGACGCAGGCGACTCAGATCCAGCCCGACAACTCGCGTCGCACCAGTGTCTGGATCACGTCCATGCCGTCCTCACTGTCGTTGAGACAGGGAATATGGGCGAAATTCTCGCCGCCGTTCTCGTGAAAGATCTCTCCAGCCTCGCCGGCGATCTCCTCCAGCGTCTCCAGACAGTCGGCGACGAAGCCCGGATTGATCACCGCGATGTTGCGGGTGCCGGCCTTCGCCATCGCCTCGACGGTCTTGTCCGTATAGGGCTGCAGCCACTCTTCCGGCCCGAAGCGCGACTGGAAGGTGACCTTGAGCTTGTCCTGCGGCCAGCCGAGCCGCTCGCGCAGCAGCCGCGTCGTCTTCTGGCAATGGCAGTGATAGGGGTCGCCCTTGCGGAAATAGGATTGCGGGATGCCGTGATAGGAGGTGAGCACCGTCTCCGGCTCGAAGTCGAGGCCGGCAAGGGTCGTTTCGATCGAGCGCGCCAGCGCGTCGATATAGACCGGATCGTCGTGATAGGGCGGCACGGTGCGCAGCGCCGGCTGCCAGCGCAGCTTCAAGAGCTCGCGGAACACCACGTCGTTCACCGTCGCCGTGGTCGAGGCCGAATATTGCGGGTAGAGCGGGAACACCAGCAGCCGGTCGCAGCCCTGTTCGCGCAACCTCGCCAGCCGGTCCGGGATCGAGGGCTGGCCGTAGCGCATCGCCCAGTCGACGACGATGCGATCGTCGACGCCGGCCAGGGCGGCAGCGAGCTTGTCGGACTGGGAGCGGGTGATCGTGCGCAGCGGCGATTCGTCGAGCTCCCGGTTCCAGATCTCGTCATAGGCCTTGCCGGACTTCTTCGGCCGGGTGTTGAGCACGATGCCGAACAGAATCGGGTACCAGATCGCCCTGGGCCATTCGATGACCCGCTTGTCCGTCAGAAACTCCTTCAGGTAGCGGCGCATGGAGCGGAAGTCGGTGCCGTCCGGCGTGCCGAGATTGACGATGAGCACGCCGATCTTTCCCGCCTTGACGCCCGGATGTCCCTCCGGCAGCCGCACCCGCCCCATCTCGCGACGCCTCGCTTCCCGCTCGCTGTCGCTGTCGATCACGCTCATGCTGTCTTTCTGGCTCCCGATCATGTTCCGGTCCGGCTGCGCCGCACATAAGGCGCAAACGCCGGATGGTCCAGTTGCTGGTGGAACGAATGTGCCACTTGCAGTCTCCTTGCGGCCAGGCGCTGGATCAAATGTCGGCACCGAACCACCGGTAATCTCTACGCAGGATCGGTCCAAGGGGTTCACGGCGGGAACCCGCGACAGGCTGACGCAGGCCGCTCGCGCGCACGCCTGCGGCTCAGCGTTAACGGTCCTTTCAAACAGATAGGTAAACCTGTCGATATTACTGAGGCTTGTACCCTGACGCCGCCGCATGCGGCGGCCACGCCGCAAGCCGCCACCGGGACAGACCGCCGTGAAGAACGAGAAGATTCTTCTGATCGAGGACAGCGCCTTCACCCGCCGCCTGCTGCGCGGCATGCTGAAGGAGCTCGGCTACCAGGCCGTGACCGAGGCGGGGAACGGAATCGAAGCCGAGAAGCTGCTGAAGCTGCACCGCTTCGACGTGATGCTGGTCGACTGGCGCATGCCGCTCCAGGACGGCGCGGAGTTCCTGACCAGGCTGCGCGCCCACGACAATCCCGTCTGCGCGGCAACGCCGGCGATCATCATCAGCGCCCATGTCGATCTCACCGTGCTGCAGAAGGCGGCGACCCTCGGCGCCCAGTCGGTGATCGTCAAGCCGTTCTCGATGCAGGTGCTGAGGTCGCATATCGACGCGGCACTCTCCAAGCCGCTCGACCGGGCAATGCCTGCCCCGCCCCTTGCCGTCTCCACTCCGGCGGACGCGGAGGCCGTGACCGGCCCGACCGACGATCCCTACGAGATCGTCTATCTGTAGACGCTGATCCGGAACGGGCCGGCAGCGCGCGATTCACTCGCCGCGATAGCGCTCGGCGACACGGAACCAGAACTCGACGATGGTGTGCAGCACCTCGCTCATGCCGGCCAGGCTGTCCGCCTTGGTGACGACCGCATTGGCGCCGGCCGCATAGGCGCGGCGGATGGTCACCGGATCGTCGGCGGTGGTGAAGACGCAGACCGGCACGGCGCTGAGCCGCGCGTGCTGGCGCAGCTTGCCGAGGAACTCCGTTCCGGTCATCACCGGCAGGTTGAGGTCGAGCAGGATCAGGTCGGGCGCCGGGGCGCCTGCCGCCACCGCCCGGTTGAGATGGTCGAGCGCCTCGGCGCCGTCCGAGGCGACCTCGAGACGCACCGGCACGCTCGACGCCTTCAGCGACTGGCGAATGATGGTGACGTCGTCGGGATCGTCCTCGACCAGCAACACAAGCGCGCTGTCGGAAGCCTTCGCCGCTTCATCCTGCATGATATCGCTCGTCCGCATCTGGGCCATGCCGGCCGCCGTCATCGGGTCCCGCGCAACCGGGTCTCCTTGCATAGGCCAGAGCGTTGTACCTGCGCAAGAGCCGAGGAGGCCGGTCGCCGCCGGCGCTATCCCCGGCCCGGGGCGTCACGCCTCGTAGCTGCGCTCGTCGGCAATCACCTTTCCGTCGTTCGGCAAGGCACCGGGAAGCACCCGCTCGACCCGGCCGGACAGCTTCGTCACCTCTCTCAAGCTCGCCGAAATCGCCTGGTCGAGCCCCTCGCCATGGGCCTCCGCCTCATAGGCGAGACGCATGACGTCCTGTTCCGCCTGGCGCTCGACGATGAGGCGGGCACGGACGATCTCCGGGTGGCGGCCGAGAAGTTCCGCGATCTGCTTCGGATCGACGAACATGCCTTTGACCTTGGTGCGCTGGTCGGCGCGGCCCATCCAGCCCTTGAGGCGCATGTTGGTGCGCCCGCAGGGCGAACGGCCCGGCAGCACGGCCGACAGGTCGCCGGTTCCGAAGCGGATCAATGGATAGGCACGGTTGAAATTGGTGACCACCACCTCGCCGACCTCGCCCTCGGGCACCGGCACGTCGGAGCCCGGCCGGACGATCTCGACGATCACGTCCTCGTTGACGACCATCCCCTGGTCGGCCGAGGTCTCATAGGCGATGACGCCGACATCGGCGGTGGCATAGGCCTGCAGCACCTCGATGCCGCGGGCGCGGTACTCCGCCCGAAGGCTCGGGAACAGGGCGCCGCCGGACACGAGACCGCGGCGGATCGACGAGGCGTCGCGGCCGAGCTCCGCCGCCTTGTCGAGCAGCACTTTCAGGTAGTCCGGCGTGCCGGCATAGCCGGTCGGCCGCAGGGTGGCGATCGCCTCGACCTGCATTTCGGTGTTGCCGACACCGGCGGGAAACACGGCACAGCCGAGCGCCCGAGCGCCGTGATCGAGCAGGAAGCCGCCCGGCGTCAGGTGATAGGACAGGGCGTTGTGGACGATGTCGCCGGCGCGGAAGCCGGCGGCGAAGAAAGCCCGCGCCACCCGCCAGGGGTCGTTGTCGCCGCCCTGCGGCTCCCAGATCGGGCCCGGCGACATGAAGATCCGTCCCATGGCCGAGACCGGAGCGGTGGCGAAGCCCCCGAACGGCGGATTTGCCGCCTGCGCCGCCATCAGATCCGCCTTGCGCAGCACCGGCAGGCGGGCAAGCGCCGCCCGGTCGACAAGCGCCGTCGGCGTGCACCCCTCCAGATGCCGCGCCCAGCCGGGCGCCTGCGCCATCGCATGGGCGACGAGGCCGGGCAGCCGCGCGAAGAGGTCGGCGTCCCGCTCGCCCGGTTCCCGGATCTCCAGGCTGTCGAAATGCTCTGCGCTCATGACGCGCTCCTCGTGACTCTTGGCTTGGCGGGAGGGGCTCGGCCTCAGGCGAGCCAGCGCTTGCGACGCTTGTAGTGCTTCACATTGCGGAACGACTTGCGCCCCTCGCCGCCGACGCCAAGGTAGAATTCCTTGACGTCCTCGTTCTCGCGCAGCGCCTTGGCAGCCCCGTCGAGCACGATCCGGCCCGACTCCAGGATGTAGCCGTAAGTGGCATAGCGCAGCGCGATATTGGTGTTCTGCTCGGCGAGCAGGAAGGACACGCCCTCCTTCTCGTTGAGTTCCTTGACGATCTCGAAGATCTCCTCGACCAGTTGCGGAGCAAGGCCCATCGACGGCTCGTCGAGAAGGATCATGTTGGGCCGGCTCATCAAGGCCCGGCCGATAGCGCACATCTGCTGCTCACCGCCGGACGTATAGCCGGCCTGGCTGGTGCGCCGCTCGCGCAGGCGCGGAAAATAGGTGTAGACCTTCTCAAGGCTGGCCTTGATCGCGGCCGCCCCGTCCCGACGGGTGAAGGCCCCGGTCAGAAGGTTCTCCTCGATGGTGAGGTGGCCGAAGCAGTGACGGCCCTCCATCACCTGGATACAGCCGCGCCGCACCAGATCGTTCGGCGACAGCGACTGCACTTCCTCGCCGCGGAAGACGATATTGCCCTTGGTGACATCGCCCCGCTCCGCATGCAGCAGGTTCGACACCGCCTTGAGCGTGGTCGTCTTGCCCGCGCCGTTGGCCCCGAGGAGAGCGACGATGCCCCCCTCGGGAACGGTGAGCGAAACGCCTTTCAACACCAGGATGACGTGGTTGTAGATCACCTCGATATTGTTCACCGAGAGGATCGTCGAAGCGGACGTCTCGCTCATTCCTGTCTCCACTCCTGTGGACTTGCGCTGGACCGTAAGGTCAGTTGCAGTCGCGCGGGGTGATGTTGTTCTCCGCCGCGTAGGCTGCGGAGTCCTCCTCGATCAGCGGCGCGATGACGTCGCGGTCGGGCTCGATGCCCGAAGCGACCACCTTCCAGACGCCGCCACTCGCATCCCACTGCTGGATCAGCACGGTGCCCGGATCGGAGTGCACGGCGCAGGTGATCTTCACAGGGTAGGTGAAGTTCGGCAGGCCGAGTTCGGCAAGACGCTCCTCGGTGACGTCCAGGGCTTCCAGACCTTCGCGCACATCCGCGCCGATGATCTCGTTCGATCCCTTGATCTCCATCGCCTTGCGGATCGCCTCGACCGTCCACACCGCGGCGATCAGGCCGCGATTGTAGAGCACCTCGCCGACACGCCCGCGCTCGCCGGCGCCCATGTTCTTGTCATAGAGGGTCTCGAGGATCTCCTGATGCAGCGGGAACGAAGCGCCCGGCGCGTGGAACGTCGCCGAGAGATAGCCATTGGCGCCCGCGCCGGCCGGCAGCACGTCCTGCTCGGATCCGGCCCACCAGTTGCCGATGAAGCGGTCCATCGGATAACGGATCGAGGCGGCTTCCTTGACGGCGACCTGGTTCATCACGCCCCAGCCCCACATCAGCACCCAGTCCGGGTTCATGCGGCGGATCTGCAGCCAGGTGGCCTTCTGCTCCTGGCCCGGGTGATCGACCGGCAGTTGCTCCAGCTTGAAGCCGTACTTCTTCGACAGTTCCTCGAGGGTCCGGATCGGCTCCTTGCCATAAGCCGAGTTGTGGTAGACGAGGGCGATGGTCTTGCCCGCGAGCTTGTCTGCCCCGCCTTCGATGGCCGCGGCATAGTTGACCATGCCCGAGGCCGCATCCCAGTACGTGCCGGGGAAGTTGAAGATCCACGGGAACACCGTGCCGTTGGCGGCGGAGGTGCGGCCATAGCCCATGGTGAAGATCGGGATCTCGTCGACCGCCGCCTTCGGGATGATCTGATAGGTGATGCCCGTCGACAGCGGCTGGTAGATCAGCGCCTTGCTCTGGCCCTGACCCTTGGTGTTCTCGTAGCACTCGACGCCCTGCTGGGTGTTGTAGGCGGTCTCGCACTCGATGAAGTTGATGGTGGCACCGTTGATGCCGCCATCCCGCTCCTGGATGAGCTTGAAATAATCCGCATAGCCGTTGGCGAAGGGAATGCCGCCCGGCGCGTAGGGGCCGGTGCGATAGACGAGCGACGGAATTGTCAGCTCGTAGGCCGACGCCGTCGTGGCCGCGATCGGCGAGGCGATCGCGAGCGCGGCGAGGCCTGCCGTCAGGTGCTTCAGTTTCATGTCGTTTCCTCCCTTGGAACAGGACATTGGGCAGTCATCTGGACAGCGCGAATTGTCTTGTCTGTGCGCTGCCTCAGTAGGGGAAGGGCCACATCCGCAACTTCTCCTTGGTGATCTGCCAGAGCCGGGCAAGGCCATGCGGCTCGACGATCAGGAAGAAGATGATGAGCAGACCCATCAACAGGATTTCCACATGCTTGGCCGTCACCGGCATCAGCCCGAGACCGTCGACCATGAAGTTTTTCAGGAGGATCGGCATCAGCACCAGGAAGGCCGCGCCCATGAACGATCCGACGATCGAGCCGAGGCCGCCGATGATCACCATGAACAGCACCAGGAAGGAGACGTTGATGCCGAAGGATTCGCCCACCTCGACGGCGCCGAGATAGACCGCGAACAGCAGCGAGCCGGCCATTCCGATATAGAAGGACGAGACGGCGAAGGCCGAAAGCTTGGTCATCAGCGGCCTGACGCCGATCAGTTCGGCGGCGATGTCCATGTCGCGGATCGCCATCCAGTTGCGACCGATGCGCCCGCGCACGAGGTTCTTCGCGATCAGGGCGAAGACGGTCAGCAAGGTCAGGCAGAACAGGTACTTGACCCAGGGCTGCGCCGAAGCGCCTGTCAACTGGAAGCCGAAGAGGAAGCGATCGGGCGCGTTGATCTGTCCGGTGGCCGAATAGTTGTAGAACCAGCCGACCTTGTTGAAGAGCCAGACCAGGAAGAACTGGGCGGCGAGCGTCGCCACCGCCAGATAGAAGCCCTTGATGCGCAGCGACGGCAGGCCGAACATCACGCCGACCGCTGCCGTGATGCCGCCCGACAGCAGCACCACCACGATCATGTTGAGCTCCGGGAAGGAGGTCATCAGCTTGTAGGAGGCATAGGCGCCGACCGCCATGAAGCCGCCGGTGCCGAGCGAGATCTGGCCGCAATAGCCGACCAGGATGTTCAGCCCCAGCGCCGCCATGCCGTAGATCAGCAGCGGCAGCAGGATGGCGTTGGTCCAGTAGTCGTTGACGAAGAACGGCACGACGAGGAAGGCGACGGCGAGGAAGGCCCAGACCGCCCAGCGATCCTGGGCGATCGGAAAGATGGCCTGGTCGGCGGCGTAGCTCGACTTGAACTGACCGGCTTCACGATAGAGCATTGCGATTGAACCCTTCTGTCGGGGAGCCCTGCGTCAGACGCGCTCGATGATCTTTTCGCCGAACAGCCCCTGCGGCCGGAACAGCAGGAAAGCCAGCGCCAGCATGTAGGCGAACCAGTTCTCGATCGCGCCGCCGACCATCGGCCCGACATAGATCTCGGCGAGCTTCTCGCCGACGCCGATGATCAGGCCGCCGACGATGGCGCCGGGGATCGAGGTGAAACCGCCGAGAATGAGCACCGGCAGGGCTTTCAGCGCGATCAGCGACAGGGAGAACTGCACGCCGGACTTGGCACCCCACATGATGCCGGCGACCAGCGCGACGAAGCCGGCCACCGACCAGACGATCACCCAGATCGTCTGCAGCGAGATGCCGACAGACAGCGCCGCCTGGTGATCGTCGGCAACGGCGCGCAACGCCCGGCCGATCCGCGTCTTCTGGAAGAACACCGCCAGGAAGCCGACCAGCACGGCGGCGATCAAGGCCGCGAAGACCTCCAGCTTGTCGAGATAGATGTCGAAATTGTCGAGCAGAACGTCGACCGCGCCGGACGGCAGGCCGATGTTGATCACCTTGACGTCCGAGCCCCAGATAATATCGCCGACCCCTTCCAGCACATAGGCGAGGCCGATCGTCGCCATGAACAGGATGATCGGTTCCTGGTTCACCAGGTGGCGCAGGACGAAGCGTTCCACCGCCCAGGCAACGCCCACCATCACCGCCACGGTGAGGACGAAGGCGATGGGCCACGGCACGGAGGTCTTCTCCATGATCCCGGCGAAGGTCAGCGCCGCGAACAGGCACATGACGCCCTGGGCGAAGTTGAAGATGCCGGACGCCTTGAAGATCAGCACGAAGCCGAGCGCGACCAGCGCGTACATCACGCCGGCCATCAGGCCGGACAGGACTGTCTCGATGAAAATCGCCATCCCCGGACCCTCAATTGCCGTGCGGAACGCCGAGATAGGCGTCGATCACATTCTGGTTCGACTGCACCTCCTCGGGAGGCCCGTCGGCGATCTTGCGGCCGTAATCGAGCACCACGACGCGGTCGGACAGGTCCATCACCACGCCCATGTCGTGCTCGATCAGCGCGATCGTCGTGCCGAACTGCTGGTTCACGTCGAGGATGAAGCGGCTCATGTCCTCCTTCTCCTCCAGGTTCATGCCCGCCATCGGCTCGTCGAGCAGCAGGAGCTCCGGCTCCATCGCCAGCGCACGCGCGAGTTCCACCCGCTTCTGCAGTCCGTAGGGAAGCCGGCCGACCGGCGTCTTGCGGATCGCCTGGATCTCGAGGAAGTCGATGATCTCCTCGACCTTGCGGCGATGTTCGTTTTCCTCCTTCAAGGCCGGCCCCCAATGCAGGCACTGCCAGAAGAAGTTCTTCCTCATCTTCAGACCGCGGCCGGTCATGATGTTGTCGAGCGTGGTCATGCCCTTGAACAGCGCCACGTTCTGGAACGTGCGGGCGATACCGTGGCTTGCCGCCTCGTAGGGCCTCATCTTGCGCCGGACCTGGCCGCGCCAGGTGATCGTCCCCTCCTGGGGATGGTAGAAGCCGTTGATGACGTTGAGCATCGACGTCTTGCCGGCGCCGTTCGGACCGATGATCGCTCGCACCTCGCCCTTGAGGATGTCGAAGGAGATGTTGGTGATCGCCTTCACGCCGCCGAAGGACAACGAGACGTTGTCGACGCGCAGAAGGACTTCGCCCCTGGCAAGGCCTGAATGCCCGGACATGCCGGCGGGATCGACAAAGGCGTTCATTCCGCCGCCTCCTTCATGCCGCTGCCCGCGGCCGGATAGGTCTGCATGTCGCGGATCTCGACGGTCGCCTCGATGGCGCCCTTGCGGCCGTCCTCGAAGGTGACCTCGGTGCGCACATGCTTGCTGGTGGAGCCGTCGTAGAGCGCCTCGATGAGCGGGGCGTAGCGGTCGGCGATGAAGGAGCGGCGGACCTTCTGTGTGCGCGTCAGCTCGCCGTCGTCGGCGTCCAGCTCCTTGTGCAGCACCAGGAAGCGCTTGATCTGCGCCCCGGCCATCATCGGCTCGCCGGCAAGGTCGCGGTTGACCTCGTCGACATGCTTGCGGATCATCTCGTAGACCTGCGGATGCGCCGCCAGCTCCTGATAGGAGGCGTAGTTGACGTTGTTGCGCTCAGCCCAGGACCCGACGGAGGTCAGGTCGATGTTGACGAAGACGCCGCAAAACTCGCGCCCGTCGCCGAAGGCCACGACTTCCTTCACGTTGGGATAGAACTTCAGCTTGTTCTCGATGTATTTCGGCGCGAACAGCGAGCCATCGGTGAGCTTGCCCACATCCTTGGCGCGGTCGATGATCTTCAGGTGGCCGTTGTCGGCGATGAAGCCCGCGTCGCCCGTCAGCACCCAGCCGTCCTCGGTCTTGGTGGTGCGGGTCGCCTCCTCGTTCTTGTAATAGCCGACGAAGACGCCCGGCGAGCGATAGAGCACCTCACCGCTCTCGGCGATCCTGATCTCCACGTCCGGCGCCGGCGTGCCGACCGTGTCGCCATAGATCTCGCCGTCCGGCTGCATGGTGATGTAGACGCTGGCTTCGGTCTGGCCGTAGAGCTGCTTCAGGTTGAGACCGAGCGAGCGGTAGAAGCGGAAGATCTCCGGGCCGATCGCCTCGCCGGCGGTGTAGCCGACGCGCAGCCGGGTAAAGCCCATCTGGTTCTTCAAGGGCCCGTAGACCAGCAGCTCGCCGAGCCCGTAAAGCAGCCGGTCGGCCAGCGACACCTTCTCGCCGTTGAGGATCGGCTCGCCGACCCGGCGCGCCAGCGCCATGAAGCTGTCGAACATCCTCTTCTTGATCCGCCCGGCATCTTCCATGCGGACCATGATGTGGGTCAGCAGACCCTCGAAGACGCGCGGCGGAGCGAAGAAATAGGTCGGGGCGATCTCGCGCCGGTCCGACAGGACGGTTTCCAGGTTCTCCGGACAGTTGACGCAATAGCCGGCGAGATAGGCCTGGGCGAGGGAGAAGACGTGATCGCCGATCCAGGCCATCGGCAGATAGGCGATGGTCTCCTCGGTCTCGTTCAGCCTGTCGAAGGCATTGCCGTTGCGTGCCGAGATGACGAGATTGTCGAAAGACAGCATCACGCCCTTCGGCCGGCCGGTGGTGCCGGAGGTGTAGAGCATCACCGCAAGGTCGGCCCCCTTGGTCGCGGCGATGCCGTCGAGCCAGGCCTTTTCGCGCGCCGGATCGGCGGCAAGCGCGGCGCGGCCGTTCACCTGCAACTGTTCGAAGGAATGAAGCCGGGTGTGGTCATAGTCGCGCAGGCCGCGCGGATCGTCATAGACGACATGCTCCAGCTTGGGCAGTTGCTCCGACATCGACAGGAGCTTGTCGACCTGTTCCTGGTCCTCGACGCAGGCGAAGCGCACCTCCGCGTGCTCCAGAACATAGGCCATTTCCTCGGCGACGGAGTCCGCGTAGAGCGGCACCGGAATGCCGCCAAGCGACTGCGCCGCCACCATCGACCAGTAGAGCCTTGGCCGGTTGGCGCCGATGATGGCGATCTTGTCGCCGGGCCCGAAGCCGATATCCTGGAGACCGATCGAGACGGCGCGGATTTCCTCCAGCACCTGCGACCATGTCCAAGTCTGCCAGATTCCGAGATCCTTCTCGCGCATCGACGGCCGGTCGGCGAAGACACGGGCATTGCGCAGGAGAATCTTCGGAAAGGTGTCCTCGTCGAGGCGCTCGACGACGGGCGACCCTGCCATGCGTTTCTTCCCCTTTGGACGCCCCGTTATTCGGGGTCGTTCGTTTCAGCGTTGCCGAGCCGACAAGGCCCTGCGGCGACAACCCCTTCTCTCTTGTTGGAGATCTGCTGCGGGTTGACGCGGAATTTCGCTTGAAGACCACGCTAGGGCCGCAGCGTTGCGCCAGTATGTGCCAATTGCAACGAATTGTTTCATCGAGACGGAGCGCACTGTCGACGAGAGACGATATCGACAGGTGCAAAAGGCGGGATAAACTCGCCCCATGACACGCCGCGACCTCTATCGCGAGCGGCTCGACCTGCTGCAGGCGGCGCTCGACCACATCAACCAGGGGTTCTCCGTCTTCGACGCGGACCTGCGGCTGGTCGCGTGGAACCGGCAGTTGTTCTCCATGCTGGAGTTTCCCTGGCACCTCGCCCGCCGCGGCACGCATCTGTCCGCCTTTCTGGAGGTGAACGCGGCGCGCGGTGAATACGGTCCCGGCGACGTCGCCGAGATCGTCGCCCGCCGGGTCGAGCGGGCCAGGCTGTTCGAGCCGCATTCCTTCGAGCGGGTGCGCCCCGACGGGCAGGTGGTGATGGTCACCGGCGCGCCGCTCCCGGAAGGCGGCTTCGTCACCACCTATACCGACATCACCCGCGAGCGGCAGCACCAGGCCTCGCTGGAGCGCACCGTCGCCGAGCGAACCCATCAACTGCGCCAGAGCGAGGACTGGCTGCGCCTCGTCACGGAGAACATTCCCGCGCTCGTCGCCTATATCAGCCCCGGCCCGATCTACCGCTTCGCCAACCGCCGCTATGCCAAGTGGTTCGACCAGACAGTGGAATCCATCGCCGGCCGCCATGTCGGCGACGTGCTCGGCCCCGACCTTTACGGCCGGCTGGAGCCACATATCGAGAAGGCGTTCCAGGGACAGGCGGTCTCCTACGAATATTCCCGCACCCGGCAGAACGGCATGGTCGCCCACATGCGCTCGACGCTGATCCCCGACCGCACGCTGGACGGGCGGGTGCTCGGCTGCTTCGTGCTGTCGCTGGATGCGACCGAGCAGAAGCGCAGCGAGGCCGCGCTCGCCCAGGCCCAGCGCATGGAGGCGGTCGGTCAGCTCACCGGCGGGCTCGCCCATGACTTCAACAACCTGCTGACGATCATCATCGGCAATGTGCTGGCGCTGAGGCGCAAGGTCGACATTCCGGCCATGCCCGATCTTGCCATGCATCTCGACCCGATCCATCAGGCGGCCCAGCGCGGCGCCGACCTGACACGGCGCCTGCTCGCCTTCGCCAGGGGTGATGCCCTGGACGTGCGGCCCCTGCGGCTCGCCCCGCTGACGGCGAATATCGAGGGCCTGCTCGCCGGCTCGCTGCCGAAGTCGGTCGACCTCGTCCTCGATCTCGCCGCCTGCGACGCAGTCGTCCGTGTCGATCCGGCGGAGTTCGAGAACGCGCTGGTCAACCTGGTGCTCAATGCCCGCGACGCCATGCCCGCTGGCGGCACCATCGCCATCTCGCTGACCTGCTCCGATCTCACCGGGGCCGAGGCCGACCGCTTCGGCGTCTTGCCGGGACTGCACGCGCTGCTGGAAGTGCGCGACGATGGCGAAGGCATGAGCGAGGAAGTGCGCCGCCAAGCCTTCGACCCGTTCTTCTCCACCAAGCCCTTCGGCACGGGAAGCGGCCTCGGCCTGCCCACGGTCTATGGCTGCGTGCGGCGCAGCGGCGGCGGCATCCTGATCGACAGCACCCCCGGCGTCGGCACCACCATCCGCCTCGCCTTCCCGATGATCGACGCCCAACCCGGCCCCCACGACAGCACGGAGGGCGAACCGGCCGCCAATGGCAATGGCGAACTGGTACTCCTGGTGGAGGATGACGCCGATGTTGCCGACGTCGTCCGCGACCAGCTCTGCGCGCTCGGCTACTCGGTGCTGGTGACGGGCAGCACGGACGACGCGCTCGACCTCGTCCGCGACGTGGAGGACATCCGCGCGGTGCTCAGCGACATCGTCATGCCGGGCCAGACCAACGGGATCGCGCTGGTCGCCGAGCTGAGAAAACAGCGGCCAGGTCTTCCGGTCGCGCTGATGACCGGTTACCGTCAGGGTCCGACGCAGGATGTCCAGGCTCCTGACTGCCCGGTGCTGCCGAAACCGTTTTCCAGCCGCCTGCTTGCCCGGACCATCAACGAGATGCTTGCTTCATGAACCATCCCGACCCGATCCAGGGCAGAGACGCGGCCATCGGTGCGGACCCGCTCGTCTTCATCATCGAGGACGAGGCGGAGATCCGAGCCCTGCTGGCGCAAACGCTCTCCGCCTACCGGTTCCGCACGGAGGTCTTCGCGACCGCCGACGCGGCCCTGATCGGCATCGGCCAGTGCATGCCGGCGGCGATCATCCTCGACCTCGGCCTGCCGGACATGGACGGAATGGAGATGATCAACCGGATCCGCGCGCGCGGGCCCGTGCCGATCCTCGTGCTCTCCGCCCGCGCCCATGCCTCCGACCGGATCATGGGACTGGAATTCGGCGCCGACGACTATGTGGTGAAGCCGTTCGATCCGCGCGAGATCGTCGCCCGGGTGCGCTCCTTGCTGCGCCGGGCCGCACCGGCGGCGGCAACGGGCAGCAGCGAGAGCGGCGAGCGAGCGCCGCGGGAATTCGCTCGTTTCGAGAATTGGCGGTTCGAGCCGCAAAGCCATCGCCTCGTCGATCCGGACGGCGAGGAGACGTTCCTGTCGACCGGTGAAGCCGCGATCCTGACGGCGCTGCTGAAGGCCCCCCGCCGCGTGCTCAGCCGGGACTACCTGCTGGAACATGGCGGGCGCGACGACACGCTCGACCGGGCGATCGACGTGCGCATCTCGCGCATCCGCAAGAAGCTGACCCGCCCCGACACACCGACCCTGATCCGCACCGTCTACGGCTCCGGCTACATGCTGACCGCGCAGGTGGAGTGGGTCACGGGCTGAGCGCCCGTCCCCTACTCCGCCGCGAGCCGGGCGCCGCGTCCCTCGCGAAACGCCGCAAGCAACTCGGGCAGTCGCGCCTCGGCCTCGCGCATCGAGGCTTCCCGCACCGGGCCGAAGCCGCGGATCGAGCGCGGGAAGGCGAGCAGCGCCAGCGCCGCCGTCGCATTGCCGGCCTCCAGCGAACCCGCCACCTCGTCGACGATCCGCTCATAGTCGTCGCGCAAGCGGCGCTCACGCCGCCGCTCCTGCGTGCGGCCGAACACATCGAACGCACCACCGCGCAGGCCCTTCATCCGGGCAAGCAGGCGGAAGGCCGGCATCATCCAGGGTCCGAAGCGGCGCTTGGCCGGACGGCCCGTGCGCTTGTCGGTGCGCGACAGCAGCGGCGGCGCCAGATGGAACTCCAGCTTCTGGAAACTCTCGAAGGTCTCCGACAGTTGCCGCGCGAAACTCTCCCCGATAAACAGGCGGGCAACCTCGTACTCGTCCTTGATCGCCATCAGCCGGAAGAGCTCGCGCACCGCCGTCTCGCGGATTTCCTCGCCGGGCGCGCCGAGGCGGCTCGCAGCCTGCGACAGCCGTGCGACGCGGTCACGGTATCGCGCCGCATAGGCCGCATCCTGATAGTCGGCGAGGAAGGCGGCGCGCCGCTCGATCATCTCCTCGACGCTGTCCGACAGGCGTCGGTGCTCGAGCCGGTCGGGACGGGTCTTCGCCGCCCGCACCACCGCGTCCGGATCCACCGCCGCGACCCGGCCCCAGGCGAAGGCGGCAAGGTTCATCTCCACCGACACCTTGTTGAGCCGGATCGCCTCCTCAAGCGCCTCGCGGGTCAGCGGCAGGGCGCCGAGCTGCCAGCCGAAGCCGAGCAGGAACATGTTGGCGGCGATGGCATCGCCGAAGAGTTCGGTGGCGAGCGCGGTCGCATCGATGAAACGGGCGCGGTCACGCCCCGCCGCCTCGCTGAGCGCCGCGACCAGCCGCCGGCCGGGAAGGCTGAAATCGGGGTTGCGGGCAAAGTCGCCCGGCAGCGTCTCGTGGGTGTTGACCACCGCGAAGCTGCGGCCCGGCGTCATCGCCGAGAGGATCTTCGCCGATCCGGCGACGACGATGTCGCAGCCGAGCACGAGATCCGCCGTGCCAGGCCCGACGCGGATCGCCGAGATCTCCTCGGGCCGCGGCGCCAGCTTGAGATGGCTGATCACCGCGCCGCCCTTTTGGGCGAGGCCAGCCATGTCGATGATGCCGCAGCCAAGCCCGTCGAGATGCGCGGCCATGCCGATCACCGCGCCGATGGTGACGACGCCGGTGCCCCCAACGCCAGTGATCATCACCGAATGGGTGCCGGTAAGCGGCGCGATCTGCGGCTCGGCCACCTGCGGCGGCGGCGGCGGCATCACCGCGCGGCCCTTCAGCACGCCGCCGCGCACGCTGACGAAGGAGGGGCAGAACCCCTTCACGCAGGAGAAGTCCTTGTTGCAGGATGACTGGTCGATCATCCGCTTGCGGCCCCACTCGGTCTCCACCGGCTGGATGGCGACGCAGTTGGACTGGACGCCGCAATCGCCGCAGCCCTCGCAGACCAGTTCGTTGACCACCACCCGCTCGTCGGGATCGGGAAAGAGGCCGCGCTTGCGCCGGCGCCGCTTTTCGGCCGCACAGGTCTGGTCGTAGATGAGGACGGTGAGGCCGGGCTCGCGGGCCAGTTCGCGCTCCACCTCGATCAACTCGTCGCGGTGATGGATGGCTGTGCCGGACGGCCAGGCAGTCGCCGGCGGATACTTGCCCGGCTCGTCCGTCACGATGACGACACGCCGCGCCCCTTCCGCCGCAACCTGCCGGGCGATCTCGTCGACGCGCAGACCGCCGTCATGAGCCTGGCCGCCGGTCATCGCCACCGCGTCGTTGTAGAGGATCTTGTAGGTGATGTTGACGCCGGCCGCCTTGGCCGCGCGGATCGCCAGGGCACCGGAATGGTTGTAGGTGCCGTCGCCGAGATTCTGGAAGACATGGCCGGTGCGCGAGAAATGCGCCTCGCCGACCCAGTTGGCGCCCTCGCCGCCCATCTGGGTGTAGCCTTCCGTGTTCCGGTCCATCCACTGGACCATGTAATGGCAGCCGATGCCGGCATAGGCGCGGCTGCCTTCGGGAACCCGTGTCGAGGAATTGTGCGGGCAGCCGGCGCAGAAATACGGGCTGCGCACGGCCACGTCCCGCGTCGCCGCCAGCCTCAGGGCGCGTTCCTCGACATCCGCAAGACGCGCCGAGAGCGCGTCGGAGGCGCGCCGCCGAGCCACCCGGCGACCGATCTCGCGGGCGATCTGGATCGGCTCCAGCGCGCCGGGCGCGCGGAACAGCACGGCACCGTCCTCGTCGGCCTTGCCGATCACCGTCGGGGCGTCGGTCATGCCGTAGAGGATCTCCTTGACCTGCGGTTCGATCAGCCCGCGCTTTTCCTCCACCACGATCAACAGCTCGAGACCCTTTGCAAAATCGCGTAGCCGACCCGGCGACAAGGGCCAGGGGCAACCGATCTTCAGGAAGGCGACGCCGAGATCGGCCGCCGCCACCTCGTCGATGCCGAGCAAGTCGAGCGCCTCGACTACGTCGAGGTAGCTCTTGCCGGTGGAGACGATGCCGACCACCGGCTGACGGCCGCCCGACAGCACCACCTTGTCCAGCGGATTGGCGGCGATGAAGGCTTTCGCCGCCGGCAGCTTGACCTCGTGCAGGCGCGCCTCCTGCACCAACGGATGATCGGACGGACGGATATGCACGCCGTCCGGCGGGAAGGGGAAATCAGGAAGGACCGGCAGGACCCGGTCGAGCCGCCCGTCGATGGTCGCGGTCGATTCGACATTGTCCTTGACCAGCTTGAGGCCGGCCCAGATGCCGGCATAGCGCGACAGCGCCCAGCCATAGAGGCCGAAATCCAGGATCTCCTGCGCCCCGGCCGGATTGAGGATCGGCATCATCGCATCGACCAGTGCGAATTCCGACTGATGTGCCGTGGTCGAGCTCTCGCAGGTGTGGTCGTCGCCCATCAGCGCCAGCACGCCGCCATGACGCGAGGTGCCGGCGAGATTGGCGTGGCGGAAGGCATCGCCCGACCGGTCGACGCCCGGCCCCTTGCCGTACCAGATGCCGAAGACGCCGTCATAACGGCCCTCGCCGCGCATTTCCGCCTGCTGGGTGCCCCACAGCGCGGTGGCGGCAAGGTCCTCGTTGATCCCCGGCGAGAACACCACGTCCTGCGGCGCGAGCAAGCGCGCGGCCTTCTGGAATTGCTGGTCGAGCGCCCCGAGCGGCGAGCCGCGATAGCCGGTGACATAGCCGGCGGTGTTGAGCCCGGCGCGGCGGTCCCGCTCCTTCTGCATCAGCACCAGGCGGATCAGGGCCTGGGTGCCGGAGATGAAGATGCGCTCTTTCGCAAGGTCATACTTGTCATCGAGCGAGACCGTGTTGCGTGCCATGTAAACTCCCTCCCTGCGGATGCCCTCACGCGCGCCCGCTCCGCCAAGGTTCTTTCCCAACCCCCGGCGCCGTCAATTGAATTCCGCCGCTTCCGCAAGGTGATCTTGCGATTGGCCCGCCCTGCAGGCGGGCCGGAAGCCGGGCAAGACCGCACATGCCGCGACGTCCGGGGAGCGCGGTCTCGCCGTCTCCCTCCCCTCCGACGATTTTGCCCGCGACAGGTGCAGCATTGCTTTTGCATCGGCTGCAAAACTGCTAAGCAAACGCCCATCGTCATATGGGGAAGCGGGCTGGAATGGCGAACACGCCAGCATCCCGCAGGGGAAACCACCGGAGAGGGTCCGTGATGAAACTCGAGAACGCGCGCCGCCAAACGCGCGACGGTGAGTGAGCCGGTGCGCGCGCTCGCCCTCATCGTCCGCGTCATCAGCGGGCTCAACGCGCTGGTCGGAAACGTGTTTTCCTGGCTGTCGCTGGCCATCGTCGTCGTCTGCTTCACAGTGGTGGTGCAACGCTACGTCTTCTCCACCAGCTTTGTCTGGATGCAGGATCTCTATGTCTGGCTGAACGGCGCCATGTTCACCGCCGTCGCCGGCTTCGCCCTGCTGCGCAACGACCACGTTCGCGTCGACATCTTCTACCGGCCGGCCACCGTGCGCCGCAAGGCGATGGTCGATCTGCTCGGCGTGTTCCTGTTCCTGCTGCCTTTCACCTATGTGGTAACCAACTATAGCTGGACCTTCGTCGCGCGTTCCTGGCGCCTCAGCGAGGCCTCGGCCAATTTCGGCGGCATGCCGGGACTGTTCATCCTGAAATCCTTCATCATCGGCTTTGCCGCGCTGCTTGCCCTGCAGGGCCTGGCAATGGCGGCCCGTGCCGTGCTGGTGCTGGCGGGCCGAGAAGACCTGCTGCCGCCGCATCTGCGCTACGAGTCCGTTGCCGCGTCCAAGGGGGAGGCTGAAGCCTGATGACTCCGGTTCTTATCGGCGAGCTCCTGTCCGGGCTCATGTTCTTCGGCATCATCGGCTTCCTGCTGCTCGGCTTTCCGGTCGCCTTCACGCTTGCCGGCGTGTCGCTGATGTTCGGTCTTGTCGGCATGTGGCTCGGCGTCTTCGACCCGTCCAATCTCGGCAGCCTCGCCAACCGCTATATCGGCTACATGACCAACGAGGTGCTGGTCGCCGTGCCGCTGTTCATCTTCATGGGCGTGATGCTGGAGCGCTCGAAGATCGCCGAGCAACTGCTGCTGACCATGGGCAAGCTGTTCGGCAACCTGCGCGGCGGCCTCGGCATGTCGGTCATCGTCGTCGGCGCGCTGCTGGCCGCCTCGACCGGCGTCGTCGGCGCCACCGTTGTCACCATGGGCCTGATCTCGCTGCCGGCGATGCTGCGCGCGAAATACGACCCGCGGCTTGCCAGCGGCGTCATCTGCGCTTCCGGCACGCTCGGCCAGATCATCCCGCCGTCGACGGTGCTGATCTTCATGGGCGACATGCTGTCGGGCATCAACGCCCAGGTCCAGATGTCGAAGGGCAATTTCGCACCGGCACCGGTCTCGGTCGGCGATCTCTTCGCCGGCGCTCTCCTGCCCGGCCTGATGCTGGTCGGCCTCTATCTCGCCTGGACCGTGTTCAAGGCGATCACCGATCCGGAATCCTGCCCGGCAACGCCCGTCCCGCCGGAAGAGAAGGCGCATCTCTTCCGCGAGGTGCTGACCGCGCTGCTGCCGCCGCTGCTGCTGATCATGGCCGTGCTCGGTTCGATCCTCGGCGGCATCGCCACACCGACCGAAGCGGCCTCCGTGGGCGCGGTCGGCGCGCTGGTGCTCGCCGCCCTGCGCTGGCGCCTGTCCTTCTCGATCCTGCGGGAGACCGCCATCGCCACGGCGACGATCACCTGCATGGTGTTCATCATCCTGTTCGGCGCGGCAGTGTTCTCGATCGTCTTCCGCCTGATGGGCGGCGACAATCTGGTACACGAATTCCTGGCGAACCTGCCCGGCGGCACGCTGATGGCCGTGGCGGTGGTGATGTTCATCATGTTCCTGCTGGGCTTCATCCTCGATACGTTCGAGATCATCTTCATCGTGATCCCGATCACCGCGCCGATCCTGCTTGCCCTCGATGTCGACCCGGTCTGGCTCGGCATCATTGTCGGCGTCAACCTGCAGACCTCGTTCCTGACGCCGCCCTTCGGCTTCGCGCTGTTCTACCTGCGCGGTGTCGCCCCACACTCCGTGTCGACGACAATGATCTACAGGGGCGTGCTGCCCTTCGTCGGCCTGCAGGTTCTGGCCATCGCCATCCTGTTCGCCTTCCCGGAGATCGCCACCTGGCTGCCGCGGGCGATCTATCGGTGATCCTGCCGCCGCGCCGGGGGCGATACCGGCGTCGCGCCCCCATGCCGAGTGAGGCGGGACCCGGAACCTTGCAACAAAAAACCCCGGCCGAAAGGCCGGGGTTTGCATTTTCGGGGACCGACCGGAGCCGGTCGATGACCGTCAGATCTTGAAGTAGGTCTTGCGCGCCTGGATGAAGGCGCCGTCGGTGCCTTCGGTGCGGGTGCGCATGATGTTGAGCGACTCGATGAAGCTCTCGGTCGTCTTCTTGACGAGAGCGTCGTCGGAGTTGCGCAGGCCTTCGAGGATCTCGATCGCCGCGTTGGCGCCGGCTTCCATGATGTCGGCCGGGAACTCGCGCACCTGCACCCCATGCTGCTCGACCAGCGTCTTCAGCGCGCGCGGATCGTTGGCATAGAAGTCCGAGGCGACCTGGTCGTATTCGGCCTGGCAGACGTCGCGGACGATGGCCTGCAGGTCGCTCGGCAGGGCCTGGTACTTCGCCTTGGAGACGACCAGTTCCGTTGCAAGACCCGGCTCGATGAAGCTCGGGAAGTAGTAGTTCTTGCAGATCTGGTAGAAACCGAGCGCCAGGTCGTTGTAGGGGCCGACGAACTCGGCCGCGTCCAGCGTGCCCGACTGCAGCGCCTGGAAGATCTCGCCCGCCGCCATGTTGGTGACGGTGGCGCCGAGCTTCTCCCACACGCGGCCGCCGAGACCCGGGGTCCGGAAGCGCAGGCCCTTGACGGACTCAAGGCTCGTCAGTTCGTTGCGGAACCAGCCGCCCGCCTGGGTGCCGGTGTCGCCGGAGAGGAAGCCCTGCACGCCGAACTGGTCGTAGATCTCGTCCCAGATTTCCTGGCCGCCCATATAGCGCACCCAGGCGGCGAGTTCGCGCGAGGTCATGCCATAGGGAACGCCGGTGAAGAAGGACAGCGCCTGGCTCTTGTTCTGCCAGTAATAGGCGGCGCCATGCGACATCTCGGCCGACCCGTCGATCACCGCGTCGAGCGACTGCAGCGGCGGGACCAGTTCGCCGGCCGAGTAGACCTGCACGGTCAGCCGGCCGCCGGACGCGGCGGTGATGCGGTCGGCAAGGCGCTGCGCGCCGACGCCGAGGCCGGGAAAGTTCTTCGGCCAGGTGGTGACCATGCGCCAGGTCTGGTTGCCCTGCGCAATGGCCGGAGCGGCGAGCGTGGCGGCACCCACGCCAACGCCGGCGAGGCCGGCCTTCGTGATGAATGAACGGCGATCCATGCAGTCCCTCCCTTGGGATTTGATCGAGATCTCGACTGCCCGCTGAACGATCTCACGAACGATCGATTCTCGAACCGGTGTCGGCAGCCAATGCCGCCCGACGTTGCCAAGTGCCCTTCTCCTAAAGGCACTTTGAGAGCGATATAAACCGCATATGCCCTTGGGACACAAGGCCGGCCGGCATGCGGGTGCGAATTTTCGCGGCGCCCGCGGGTGCGGACCAATCGCGCCCCGCCGCGGACGGGAGATCTCGCCGGATGGTGGACAAGCCAGCGCCTTCCGCTAATCTCCCAGTCGAGCCCGCAGTCGATGCGGGCGCGACCGTTCGGGCCGCGGTCTCGTCTTCCCGTCCCTGTGCAACCCGACCGCGACCGGATCCCCCCAGGAGCCCTTTCAGGAGCCCCCAAATGTCTGCCCCCGTTGTTCTTGTCAGTTGCGACGTCAAGGAAGTCGAAGGCTATGCCTGGCACGCCGCCCCGTCCACCTATCTGGAAGCGCTGGTGCAGGGCGCCGGCGCGATGCCGCTGCTGCTGCCGTCCATGGGCCCGGCGATCGACCTCGACGCGGTGCTGGACCGGGTCGACGGAGTGCTGCTGACCGGCTCGCGCTCCAACGTCCACCCTGTCTTCTACGGCGCCGAGGCCCGCGAACAGGACGGTCCCTTCGACAGGCGCCGCGACACCACGACGCTGCCGCTGATCCGCCGTGCCATCGCCCGAGGCCTGCCGGTCTTCGCCATCTGCCGCGGATTGCAGGAGCTCAACGTGGCGCTCGGCGGCACCTTGGTCAGCGAGGTGCAGGAGATGACCGGGCGGCGCGACCACCGCGCCCCGGAAGGGGAGACCCAGGACGCCCGCTTCGCCCTTGCCCATCATGTCGAGATCGTGCCGCAGGGCAAGCTTGCGGCGATCCTTGGCGACGCCCGCATCGACGTCAATTCGCTGCACCGCCAAGCGATCGGCCGGCTTGCGCCCGGCCTCACCATCGAAGCGACCGCCGACGACGGCACCATCGAGGCCGTCTCGATCGACGCGGCGTCCTCCTTCGCCATCGCCACCCAGTGGCACCCGGAATACTGGGTCGGCAGCGACGCCGCCTCCTCGCGCCTGTTCGCCGCCTTCGGCGCGGCGCTGCGGGAGACCCAGGGCGCCCGGCAGGCGGCCGAATAACACCGCCGAAGGGCGGGACAGGATACACGGAAAGGTCCAGCAGGATGACGGGCGGCAACGGCCATCATGGCCACCATCACGGCGAGCATGACCACGGGCATGGGCACGGCCATGATCACGGCTCGCACCTTTCGCAGATCGATGCCCGCGTGCGAGCCCTGGAATCGATCCTGATCGAGAAGGGCTATGTCGACCCGGCCGCCCTCGATGTGCTGATCGAGACCTACGAGACGCAGGTCGGTCCGCATAACGGCGCCCGTGTGGTGGCGAAGGCGTGGAGCGATCCCGAGTTTCACGCCTGGCTGATGCGCGATGCCACGGGCGCCATCCATTCGCTGGGCTATATCGGCCGGCAGGGCGAACACATGGTGGCGGTGGAGAACACGGCCAGCGAACACAACATGGTCGTCTGTACCCTGTGCTCCTGCTATCCGTGGCCGGTGCTCGGCCTGCCGCCGGTCTGGTACAAGTCCGCTCCCTACCGTGCCAAGGCGGTTCGCGACCCGCGCGGCGTGCTGGCGGACTTCGGTGTCGAACTGCCGGGCGACACGCAGATCCGCGTCTGGGACTCCACCGCCGAAATCCGCTACCTGGTGCTGCCGCGCCGGCCCGAAGGCACCGTCGGCTGGAGCGAAGAGGAACTGGCGCGCCTCGTCACCCGCGACAGCATGATCGGCACCGGGCTTGCGCTCACGCCCGCAGAGCTGGAGGCACAGGCAGGATGAACGGCGCACAGGACCTGGGCGGCATGATGGGGTTCGGCGCGGTGGTGCCCGAGCCGGTCAAGCCCCTCTTCCATGCGGACTGGGAACCGCGCGCCTTCGCGCTGACGCTGGCGATGGGCGCGACCGGCGAATGGAACATCGACATGTCCCGCCATGCCCGCGAGAGCATGGACCCGGCCCGTTACCTCGCCTCGAGCTACTATCAGATCTGGCTGTCCGGGCTGGAAAGGCTGCTCGCGGAACGCGACCTTGTCGGACCCGACGAGATCGCCGCCGGCCACAGCCTGCGCCACAGCCGCCCGGTGAAGCGTGTGCTCGCCGCCGCCGATGTGGCACCGGTTCTCGCCCGGGGCGGCCCGAGCGAGCGCGAGGGGGATCGGCCGGCGAGGTTTGCCGTCGGCGACCGCGTGCGTGCCCGCAACATGCACCCCACCGGCCATACCCGCATCCCGCGCTACTGCCGTGGGCGCGCCGGCGTGATCGAGGCCGTGCATGGCATCCACGTCTTCCCCGACACCAATGCAGCCGGCAAGGGCGAACAGCCCGCCTGGCTTTACGGCGTCGTCTTTGACGGACCCGAACTTTGGGGAGAAGGCACAGATCCGTCCCTCAAGGTCCGCATCGACCTGTGGGAGCCCTATCTTGAAGCCCTCTGAAACGACGTCGGGCGGACAAACGCCGCTGCCGCCGCTGGACAACCTGCCTCAGAAAGACGGCGAGCCGGTGTTCCGCGAGCCCTGGGAAGCCCGCGCCTTCGCGCTGGCCGTGGAACTCAACGGGCGCGGCGTGTTCACCTGGAGCGAATGGGCGCAGACCCTGTCGCAAGCGATCCGCGAGGCCCAGTCGCGCGGCGATCCGGACTGCGGCGACAGCTATTACGAGCATTGGCTGGTGGCGCTCGAGACGATGATCACGCGCAAGGCGCTGACTTCGCACGAGCGGATCGACGCCCGGCAAGAGGCATGGCTGCGCGCCGCCGCCGCAACGCCGCACGGCGAGCCGATCGAGCTCGGACGGGACGGGGAGCCGGTTCCCCCGGCCTGACATTTCACACCCGCGTCCGCCCTCTTGCGATCTCCGCTTGCCAAATCCGTCGGGCTAGGTCAGGACTGCCCGCGCTTGGCATCGGCAAATTTGCCGATTATATACAACCGGATACAACCCCTGCGCTTCCCTTGGGCTGCGCCGCGGCTTACTGTGCGACCATGACCCACGACAGGCCTCTGAGCGGCATGCTGCTCATGACCGGTTTCTGCATTCTCGCCCCGCTCGGGGACGCCGTCGCCAAGGTTCTCGGCGAGACGGTGCCGCTCGGGCAGTTGCTTCTGGTCCGCTTCGCGCTGCAGGCCGCCTTGCTGATCCCGGTGGTCTGGCTCGCGCGCGGCAGCCTGCGCATGCCTTTGCGCCTGCTGCAACTGACCGTCCTGCGCACCATCCTGCACATTCTCGGCATCGCCGCGATGTTTGCTTCGCTGCGGTTCCTGCCGCTGGCCGACGCCATCGCGATCGCCTTCGTGATGCCGTTCCTGATGCTCCTGCTTGGCCGGTTCGTCCTCGGCGAGCAGGTCGGCCCCTATCGGCTGATGGCGTGCATCGTCGGCTTTGCTGGTGCCCTTCTGGTGATCCAGCCCAACTACGCCGCCGTCGGCGCCCCGGCCCTGCTGCCGCTCGGCGTCGCCGTTGCTTTCGCCCTGTTCATGATGGTGACACGCAGCATCGCCAAGGCCACCGACCCGATCAGCCTGCAAGCAGTCAGCGGCCTCATCGCCACCTTCATCCTGGGAAGCGCCTGGCTGGTGTTTTCGAGCGCCGGCCTGCCCGGACTGGACTTCGTTGCGCTGGAAAGTCGGGACATGTGGCTGCTTGCGGCCGTCGGCGTTCTGGGAACCGTCGCTCACCTGCTGATGACCTGGTCGCTGCGGCTTGCTCCGGCGGCGACGCTGGCCCCCATGCAGTATCTGGAGATCCCCTTCGCGACGCTGATCGGCTGGCTCATCTTCGCCGACCTGCCCAACACGCTGGCCTCGCTCGGCATCCTGCTCACGACCGGCTCCGGTCTCTATGTCATCCACCGGGAGCAGGTGACGGCGCGGCGGCGCGCAGCGACGGCCGGTGCCGGCGGCAAGGCCTGAACGTTCCACGGAACGAAGGCGGGCGTCAGCCGCCCCAGCCGACAGCCGCAATCAACAGCGAGGTTCCGAGCAGGAGCACGACGAGGGCGGCGAACCCCTCGATCCCGGCATGCAGGCGGGCGGCGGCGCGACCTCCGACGCTGCGCAGGGCCACTTCCTTGGCGACCACCGCCATCACCGCCAGCAGCGACACCGTCAGGCCCGTGCCCACCGCCATGGCGAAGGTCGCCGCGACGCCCGCAAGGGCAAGACCCTGCGAGATCGCGAAGACCAGCACCACCAGGGCGCCGGTGCACGGCCGCAGACCGATGGCCACGATCACCGACCAGGCCCGCGTCAGGGAGAACTCCCCTGTCAGCATCGACGGCGGCGGCGCATGCACATGGCCGCAACTGCCGCACACCTCCCCCATCTCATGCGAATGCGTGTGAGGATGGGCATGCGCATGGCCGTGCCCGTACCCGTCAGCATGAGCATGGGCATGATGATGCCCGTGGCTGTGGCTGTGGCCGTGATCATGACCGTGATTGTGGGTGTGCGAATGCCCATGATCGTGACCGTAATCGTGATCGTGGGCGCAGGCGACCACCGCCTGCGCGCCCAGCGCCACCGGTCGCCGCGGCGTCAGCAGTGGCCGCAGGATCTTGCGCCAGACGAGATAGACACCGAGCAGCGCGACCACCGCATAGGATCCCACCTCGAACCAGCGGGTCGTCTCGGTGATGGCGATCGCCGTCATCCGCAGCAACACGGACGCAATGCCGATCACCGCCACCGCCGTCACCGCCTGGGCGAAAGCCGACGCGAAGGAGAGCAGAATGCCGCGCCGCAGGGTCTCGCCATTGGCAAGGACATAGGACGAGATCACCGCCTTGCCGTGTCCCGGTCCTGCGGCATGGAAGACGCCATAGAGGAAGGAAAGCCCCATCAGCCACCAAGCGGCGCTGCCGTCCTCCTTCATCGCCTTGATCGCCGCCGTCAGCGAGGTATAGAAGGCCTTTTGCTGCTGGGCGATCCAGCCGAAAACACCCGAGAGAATGCCTCCCGGCGCGTAGGACGGTTCAACGAGGCCAACACCGAAGGGCGAGGGCGCGGCGACCGCCGGCCCGGCTGCCAGCGCAAGGCAGACCAGCGCCAGGGCGAGCGGCGCAAGGGCGAGCGGCACGGGCGAGGAGGCCGGCAGGGCGCTGCGGATCATCGACAGTTTCACGGGAAATGCCTCATTTGCAGCCGATCCTCGCCGAGTTGGAGAGGGTCTCGGTGATCTGCATCAGATCTGGTGGCAACTGCCGCTCGCTCTGCGGGATTGCGGCGAGCATGGTCGCCGTCTGAGGATCGAGATCCGGCGGCGGCGAGAAATCGAGCGTGCAGGTCTGCGGGGCCCCGACCAGCACGAAGGGCGTCTCCGGCGTCATCTCGAAGGCAACGAAATAGGCCGGGTCGAACACGTCGAGCTCAACCGTCGAAGCGTCCACCACTCGCGGCTCGCGCAACGGCAGGGTGAAGAACAGCGTCAGCCGGCCGCCGTAGAAATCGAGCCAATATTCGTGCGGCGGCTCGAAAGCGATGTCGGTGCCGTTGTGGTGCAGGAACGTGAAGAAGTCGTATTCGGCAAGCGACTCCACATTGACCTCGGCAAGCGGCTGCAGTTCCTCTCGGGACAATTCGCCGTCGCCGTTCTCATCGAGCCCCTGCACCGCGAACGCGGTGAAAGCTTCGTCGAACTGCCAGATATGGCGGACTGCCGACAGGCGTCCGGCCTCATCGAAGACCACTTCAGCGCGCGACTCGACGAAGACATGCGGGTGAGCACCGGCCGCGCCAGCAAGGCCGACCGTCAGGGCCGCGGCAAACATTCCGGCCTTCCACATGCGCCGAGGCACTCCTCATCTTCGAATCCGTGACGCCGATATTGGCAAACTTCGCGGCGACAGCAAGGCAGCGTCCCCAACCAGCCCCATCGGATCTTCCGGCATGCGCGGCGCGCGGAGACATCGCCCCCCTGGGAGGCAAGCGAGACGAAATTTCCCAACACTACGGGTGATAAGGATGAAAACGTGTTTTTTTAAGTCTGGACGCGAACAGAAAGAACCGAATTTCCGCAGAGGATGCCTATATTTTCCTCATGGAGAGAGGAACGATGTCCTGCGGCCCCGCCTCCCATGGTGAGGCAATGTGCCCCGGTCGACATCCATGCGCAGTGCCCCGAGAGGCACGAGGAGACATGTCATGAACGCCCCCGTGATCAGCCGGAAGCTTCAGTCGATGGAGGACGGCATGTTCGATCATCCGGAATTTCGCGGCCACGAGCAGGTCGTGTTCGGCCATGACCGCGCGAGCGGCCTGTTCACCATCATCGCCGTCCACGACACCCGCCTCGGCCCGGCGCTCGGCGGCTGCCGCATGTGGGCCTATGCCAACAGCGCCGAGGCGCTGACCGACGCGCTGCGCCTGTCGCGCGGCATGACCTACAAGAACGCGCTCGCCGGGCTCGACCTCGGCGGCGGCAAGGCCGTGATCATCGGCGATGCGCGCAGCGCCAAGACGCCGGACCTGCTCGCCGCGTTCGGTGCCCAGGTCGACCGATTGGGCGGAACCTACGTCACCGCCGAGGATGTCGGCATCAGCGCCCCCGACATGGAAATCGTCGCCACCCGCACCCAACATGTGCGCGGCACCCGCGCAACCGGACTCGGCGACCCCTCGCCCTACACCGCACTCGGCGTCTTCTGCGGCATCCGCGCGGCCCTGCGCCACCGCTTCGGCTCCGACAGCCTGGAGGGGCGCAGGGTCTGCGTCCAGGGCCTCGGCCATGTCGGCATGGATCTCGCCGGACAGTTGCACCGTGCCGGTGCGCGTCTCGTGCTCGCCGACATCCACACGCCGACCCTGGAAGACGCCGTTGCCCGCTTCGGCGCCGAGGCAATTGATGCCGATCACGCCCATGCAGCCGAGGTCGACGTCTTCGCCCCCTGTGCTCTTGGCGCCGGGCTCAACGACGACACGATCCCGCAGATCCGGGCCGGGATCGTCGCGGGAGCCGCCAACAACCAGCTCGCCGAAGAACGCCATGACGAAGCCCTGCGCCAGCGCGGCATCCTCTATGCGCCGGACTATGCCATCAATGCCGGCGGCGTGATCTCCATCGCGCTGGCAACGCCCGGCGGCGACGATGCACTGGTTCGCCAGAAGGTCGAGGCGATCGACGAGACGCTGACGCGTATCTTCGGGCGGGCCGAACGCCTGTCGCTGCCGACGCAGACGGTGGCCGACACGCTGGCCGAGGAGCGGCTGGCCGCCGCCTGAGCGCAGCGGCTGTCGGCGAGCAGGCGCGGGTTCAGCAGACCTCGCCCTGCCGCCGCCGCTCGGCGAACCACTCGCCGATGAAATCGACGAAGGCGCGCACCT
The DNA here is from genome assembly GCF_900185735.1 of Stappia sp. P2PMeth1. Classification (NCBI taxonomy): domain Bacteria; kingdom Pseudomonadati; phylum Pseudomonadota; class Alphaproteobacteria; order Hyphomicrobiales; family Stappiaceae; genus Stappia; species Stappia sp. P2PMeth1. The sequence goes on from NZ_FYAW01000005.1 coordinate 78,611, forward strand.
TGCCCGACAGGTGCCGCCGATGCGGGTAGACGACATAGATCGCCTGCCCCTCCGGATGGAACCCCTCCAGCAGCGGTTCGAGGCGCCTGTCCGCTAGCTCGCGGTGCACGAAGATATAGGGAATGCGCAGAAAGCCGAGACCGGCGACGGCCGCGGCGCGCGCTGCCTCTGCGCTGTTGACCTCCACCCGTCCCTTCACCGGCACGCTGATGCGCCCCCCCTCCACCTGGAACTGCCAGTTGTTCCGGAACCGGTAATTGTTGTCGATGATGCAGGGCAGGTTCGCCAGGTCCTGCGGGTGCTGCGGTCGGCCGAACCGGGCAATCGCCTCCGGCGAGGCGCAGACCACGCCGCGAAACGGCGCAAGCTTGCGAGCGATCAGGCTGGAATCGGTCAGTTCCGCCACCCGGATCGCCGCATCGAACCCTTCCTCGACAAGATCGACGAAGCGGTCTTCAAGCCGCAGGTCGACTGAAATCTGCGGCTCGGCGGCGAGAAAGGCCATGATCGCCGGATTGAGGAAATCGTCGCCCATCGAGCGCGGGGCCGAGATCCGCAAGGTGCCTCGGGCTTCCTGATGGGTGTTCTGGATAGAGGCCTTGAGGTCGTCGATGCGGGTGAGGATATCGCTCGCCTCCTTGTAGAAGGCGTGGCCGACCTCGGTCATCGAGATCTGGCGGGTGGTGCGGTTGAGCAGCCTTGCGCCAAGTTCGTCCTCCAGCTCGCCGACATATTTCGAGACCAGCGCCTTGGAGCGGCCGAGTTCGCGCGCGGCAGCGGAAAAACCGCCCGCATCCACCACCTTCAGGAAGCAGCGCATCCGGCTGAGCGTGTCCATGCTGTCCCCTCTTCAGCCCGCGCGCTTGCGTCAGGCATTCCGCCGGCGGCGAAACCGCCGCGCCGCCCGGCCGATGAGGCCGGCGCCGAACAGCACCGACAGGAAACCGCCACCGGCGGCCACCGCGCCCTCTATCGTCGCCGGCACCGCCGGCTCGAAATCCTCGAAGGCGCGGCTGGCAATCTGCGGATCGAGATCGCGGGCCATCACGACGAGCCGGCCGAACGGCCCCGCCTCGCGAAAGGCGTCCTGCTGCCGCCTCAGTCCATCGAGACGGTCAAGTGCCCGCTGCGCCCGCTCGCCCTGGGCAGCGACGAGCCGGTCGGCGGAGCCCTCCAGCCTGTCGATGGCCTCGCCCACCGTCAGGCCATGAGCCGCGGCGTCGGCGCGAAACTCCTCGACCACCTGGGTCAGGGCATCGATGGCCCCGCCAAGACGCTGGCGGTATTGCTGGGCAAACTCGGGAAGCTGGGACGTGGTGACGCCGCCAAGAAGCGCGGCGGCCAGCGCCATGGTGCGAGCGATCATCTCCCGACCCTCCCTTGCGTTGCGCCTAAAGCGAGATCAATCCCGCTTCTCCCGCCTCCGTGCCGAAGGCAAGCCGCGTGCCGCCGTCGTCCCAGGCGAGCGCGCTCACCGCCCCCGCCCCCGGTCGCCGGGCCAGCAACTCCTCGCCGTCGGAGAACCGGGCAAAGAGCACCAGCCCGTCCTGATAGCCGATCGCCACCACATCCTCATCCGGATGGCAGGCGACCCGCGTCACCATCTGGTCGCCACGAGCCCCAAGTTGCAGCGGCTGCTGGCCCATCGGCCCGCTCTTGCCGAAGAAGGGCCACAGGATCGCAGCATTGGCGCCGGAGGTCGCAAGATACCGTCCCTTGGCCGACCAGCTCATCGAACGGACCTTTCCGGGATATCCGGTCATCCGCATGTCCTGCCCGTCGGAGAGGCGCCAGCCATGCAGCGCGTTCTCCTGCATGGTCGTCACCAGATACTTTCCGTCCGGCGAGAATGTGACGTCCTTGTGCGCGCCCTTCCACTCAAGCTGCTGAGGTGCGGCGGCGGTGTTGACGAATTGCAGCGTCGCCCCGTCATATCGGGCGATGGCGAGCCGCAGTCCCTTGGGCGCGAAGGCGAGCCCGCCGACTGCGCGGGCTTGCGAAAAGTCCTTCACGCTGCCGTCGGCCTGCCGAACCATGGCACTGCGTCCCGAGCCGAAGGCGAGGCTGCCCTGCGGCCCGGCGGCAAGCAGGTCGATCCATTTGCGCGGCATCTCGGCGAGCGTCTCGACAGTGCCATCGGCGCCGAGCCGGCGCACCGTGCCGTCGTCACCGCCGGAGAGCAGCGCATCGCCCTCCAGCGTCCGGCAGGCGACGAGCAAGCCGCCGTCATGGAGGCGAATGCGACGCTCGCCTGCATCCGTCAGCAGGAGCACCGCACCGTCGCCGGAGGCAAAGGCCGGCTGCCCCTTGAGGAAGGCAGCCGCCACGACGAAACCGCTCAGGTCAAGCGGAGCGACCGAGACCATGTCGCTCAGGCCTCGCAGGCCTTGAAGGCGATCTCGAGCGCATCGAAATCGAGCTCTCGACCGATTACCACCAAGCGGCTGGTGCGGGGCTCCCCGTCCTTCCAGTCGCGCTGATGGTCGCCTTCCAGGATCATGTGGACGCCCTGCACCACATAACGCTGCGGGTCGTCCTTGAAGGCGATGATGCCCTTGAGGCGCAGGATGTTCGGCCCGTTGACCTGGGTCATGTCGCCGATCCAGCGGAAGAAGACCTGTGGATCGAGTTCGCCCGCCGTCATCGACACGCTCTTCACCGAATGCGGCGCGTCATGGTCGTGATGATGGTGGTGATGACCATGGCCGTGATCGTGGTCATGGTGATGGTCGTGGCCGTCGTGATGGTGATGGTCGTGGTCGCAGTCCGGCCCGCATTCGTGCGTGTGCTCCGCCTCCTCCAGGAAATGCGGATCGAGCGACAGGATCCGCTCCAGGTCGAAGGCGCCCCGGTTCAGCACCTCGTCCAGGGGCACCGCGCAGCGCTCGCTGCGGATCAGCTTGGCATACGGGTTGATCGACTGGATGCGGCTCTCCACCGCCTTCAACTCGTCGGCGGTCACCAGGTCGGTCTTGTTGAGCAGGATGACGTCGGCAAAGGCGATCTGGTCCTCGGCCTCCTCCGTGTCGGCCAGTCGCTGCAGCACATGGCGGCAGTCGACGACGGTGACGACCGCGTCGAGCTTGGCCTTGGCGCGCACATCCTCGTCCATGAAGAAGGTCTGCGCGACCGGGGCCGGATCGGCAACGCCGGTGGTCTCGACCACGATGGCGTCGAAGCTGCCCTTGCGCTTCATCAGGTTCTCGACGGTGCGGATCAGGTCGCCGCGCACGGTGCAGCAGATGCAGCCGTTGTTCATCTCGAAGATTTCCTCGTCGGATTCGACGAGCAACTCGTTGTCGATGCCGATCTCGCCGAACTCGTTGACGATCACCGCATAGCGGGTGCCGTGGTTCTCGCTGAGAATGCGGTTGAGCAGCGTCGTCTTGCCGGCGCCGAGATAGCCCGTCAATACGGTGACGGGGATCTTGCTGTCCTGGGATAGGGTCATGGGCTTGCCTGTGTCTGACGTGGGCGCGGCCCGGCGAGGATCGCCTGCCGTGCGTTCCCGTGAATATGGGATGCGTTGTCCATCGCAGTAGCGAATTTTCCGCGCCTTGGCAAAGCGCGGCGCGCAACACCGCTCCGCAGACGGCTAGAGGAGGAAGGGAAACCCGCCCTCGAGTTTGAGAAGAGCGATCTTGGTCTCGCTGCCGCCCTCGCCCGAATAGCCGCCGAGCCCGCTGGCCGACAGCACCCGGTGGCAGGGAATGATCACCGGGATCGGGTTGGCACCGCAGGCCTGGCCGACCGGCTGTCCATAGGTGGACAGCCGGGCCGCCAGATCGCCATAGCTGCGCGTCTCGCCATAGGGAATGGCCAATAGCTCGCGAAACACCGCCTGCTGGAAATCGTTGCCGGCCGGCGCCAGCGGCAGGTCGAACCGTGTCAGACTGCCGCCGAAATACCGGCGAAGCTGATCCAGCGCCTCCTCCAGCAGCGGCGTCGGCGAGGGATCGCGCCGACGCCCCCAGCCGACACGCACAATCGCATCGCGCTCCGCCTCGATTTCGAGCAGGCCGACGGGTGTGTCCAGATGCGCGACGTTGCTCACTTATAACTCCGAAAATCCCATGAGACGGTCGACCCTGCCCGCCGCCAATCCCCTTCCACGAGGGCAGAGCCCACGATATCAAGGACCCCGACAAACCTATCATGACCATGCCACGTGGCGATATTGCCGCGCGGCACCGGGAGGACCCATGCTGAAAACCATCGAAGGCTTCAACAGGATCGGCGAGGAAAACGCCTTCGCCGTGCTGGCGCGCGCCACCGAACTCGCCCGCACGGGCAAGGACATCATCAATCTGGGCATCGGCCAACCCGATTTCCGCACGCCGGACCATATTGTCGAAGCCGCGGTGAAGGCGCTGCGCGACGGCCATCACGGCTATACGCCGGCGACCGGCATCCTGCCCCTGCGCGAAGCCGTCGCCGCCGATGTCGAGAAGCGCACCGGTGTCGCGGTCGACCCCGACAGGATCGTCGTCGTGCCGGGCGGCAAGGTCACCATGTTCATGGCGATCCTGATGTTCGGCGAGCCGGGCGCCGAGATCCTCTACCCCGATCCCGGCTTCCCGATCTATCGTTCGATGATCGAGTTCACCGGCGCGACGCCGGTGCCGGTGCCGATCCGCGAAGAGAACGATTTCGCCTTCTCGGCCGAGGAAACGCTCGGCCTGCTGACGCCGAAGACCCGGCTGATCATCCTCAACTCGCCCGCCAACCCGACCGGCGGCGTGACGCCGCGTGCCGAGATCGAGAGGCTGGTGGCCGGGCTCGCGGACCGGCCCGACATTGCCATCCTGTCGGACGAGATCTACGGCCAGATGACCTATGACGGGGCGGTCCACACCTCGCTGCTGGAATTCGATGCGATCCGCGACCGGCTGATCCTGCTCGACGGCTGGTCGAAGACCTATGCCATGACCGGCTGGCGGATGGGCTATGCGGTGTGGCCACAGGCGCTGATCGACAAGGCGCGCAAGCTGGCGGTCAACTGCTGGTCCTGCGTCAACGCACCCGCGCAATATGCCGGGCTTGCAGCGCTCCAAGGGCCCCAGGACGCGGTCGCCGAGATGATGCGCGAGTTCGACAAGCGCCGGAAGCTGGTGGTGGACGGGCTGAACGCCCTTCCCGGCGTCAGCGCACGCACGCCGATGGGCGCCTTCTATGCCTTCCCCAACATTTCCGCGACCGGCTGGAAGGCGAAGCCGCTGGCCAGCGCCCTGCTGGAGGAAACCGGTGTTGCCACGATCGGCGGACCGGATTTCGGCATTCTTGGCGAGGGCTATATCCGCCTGTCCTACGCCAATTCGGCCGAAAACATCGCCCGCGCGCTGAAGCGCATGGACGAGTTCCTGTCGAACGGAGCCAGGTAAAGCTCCAGGCGAGCCGGATCAATGCGCTGTCGGAATGAGCGCCGACAGCGCCACTGCCCGCTCGGGCACCAGCAGCAGGAAGGCGCCGGTCGGCGCCACCGAGGCGAGCCCCTCGCTCTCCCCCACATCGAAGGCGGCGAGCACGCTGCCATTGGCAAGGACGAACTCGATGCCGCCCTCCGGCGGCACACGCCAGCCAAGCTGCGGCAGCTCGCCCCCGACCGGGCTCGTGCAGGAGGTCATGTCGGCCCGGAAGGCATCGCGCGGAAACGCGCCACCTGCCTCCTCCGCCTTGAGATGAAGCCGGCACACCGCACCCGACACCTCGTCGATGAGCTGCCATTGTCCGGCGACGCGCGCCTCGACCGGCTGCGCGCCCGTCAGGCCGGTGCCGAAGAACACCAGCGAGAACAGCGTGACGGCGACGAGAACGCCGATCCGTTGCATGTAAAGCGCCATGATCCCGATCCTGTTCCTGACCTTGCGCAAGTGGCGCATCCGGGAGAGCCGGGGCGCGGAGGGGAAACCGGTACCATCCGGACCACCACACCCGACCACGACACGAACAGGATCGACTGAACCGATTAACGCTTCGTTAAGCTTGATTAAACCTTTCTGGCGAAAGGCGTCTCGGCGACGGGCGTAACCGGCTTGCCGTCCCGGAACCAGGACAGAAGGTTGTCGACGACGAGTTGCCCCATGGCGTTGCGGGTGTGCTGCGAGGCAGATCCGACATGCGGCAGCAGGACGACATGCTCCATGTCGATGAGCGCCTGCGGCACCCGCGGCTCGTCCTCGAACACGTCGAGGCCGGCAGACAGGATGGTGCCATCCTGCAGGGCCGCGACCAGCGCCGGCTCGTCGATGACCGTGCCGCGGCCGATGTTCACGACGATGCCCTCGGAGCCCAGCGCCTTCAGCACCTCGGCGTTGACGATGCCCCGCGTTGCGGCGCCGCCGGGCGCCACGACCATCAACGTGTCGCAGGCTTCGGCCATGCCCAGCAGCGTCTCGTGATAGTGATAGGCAACGTCCGGCTGGCGCGAGCGCCCGTGATAGTGGATCTCGAGCCCGAACGCCTCGGCCCGCACGGCAATCGCCTTGCCGATGCGGCCAAGGCCGAGGATGCCGAGCTTGCGCCCGCGCAGCGTGGCGCGGGTCAGCGGATAGGGACCCTTCGCGACCCATTGGCCGGCGCGCAGATAGCGCTCGGCCGCCGGCAGTTCGCGCGCCGCCATCAGCAGCAGCGCCATCGCCGTATCGGCAACCTCCTCGCTCAGCACATCGGGGGTATTGGTGACGCAGATGCCCTTCGTCGCGCAATGGCGAGCGTCGACGGAATCGTAGCCAACACCGAAATTGGCGACGATCTCCAGCGCCGGCAGGCGGTCGATCAGCGCGGCATTGACGGGCACATGTGCCCCGCCCGCCACCGCCTGCACCCGGGCGCAGAGATCCTCCGGCAGGTCCGCGACATCGCCCGCCGCCACCCGGTGGACGGTGAAGTGCCTGTCGAGGCTCGTCTCCACGAGCGGCAGCATCCGCCCGAGCATGAGGATTTCGGCCAGCGCCATTGTGTCTCTCTCCCTGTCAGATTGCATGTGACGGATGGTGGATATGGTCAGCCGGACCGGCCCCCGCGCGGTGGCGGCGTGCTCTCGCGGACGGTGAGGCTCGGTTCGATCAGGCGGCGCTCGTCGCCGACCGTCTCCCCGCCGATCTGGCGCAGGATCAGGCCGGCGGCCTCGCGGCCGATCCGGGCCGGGTTGTTGCACACCGATGTCAGCGACGGCGAGCCGCCGGCGGCGCCATCAGTATCGTCATACCCGCCGATCGCCATGCCCGTGCCCGGCTCGACGCCGCTTCGCTTCAGCGCCGCCGTAAGGCCGAAGGCGATCAGATCGTTGAAACCGAACACGGCGGTCGGCTGCGGACGGGCGGCAAGCAGCGCCGGCACCGCCTCGCGGCCCTCCGCCTGGGTCATCAGTTCGGGAATGTCGACCTGCGCCGCCGGATCGAGCCCGACCTCCTCCAGCGCCTGTCGCCAGCCGAGATTGCGGTCGCGCCCGGCCGAACTGCGCCGCCTGCCGCCGACCATGGCGATGCGCTCGTGGCCTTGCGCGATCAGGTGCTCGGTCAGCATCCGCCCGCCGGCAACGTCGTCGCCGCGCACCACCGGCGCACGCGCGCCCTCGACGTCGCGGCAGATCAGCGTCACCGGAATGCCGGTCTCCACCAACTGGTTGATCTCGGCGGCGGTGGTGTCGACGGACGCGCACAGCACCAGCCCGTCGATACGGTGTTGCAGCAGGCTGTCGACAAAGCCGCGCTGGCGGCGCACGTCGTCGCGATGATTGCAGATCAGCACGACCTGCTGCTCGCGCCCGAGTTCATCCTCCAGCGCCCGGAAGACTTCGGCGAAATAGGGATTGAGGATGTCGTGAACCGCAATCCCGACCATGTTGGAGCGCGCCGTGCGCAGGGCAGCAGCCGAGCGGTTGTAGATATAGCCGACGCTGCGGGCATGCGCCTTGATGCGTTCGCGCGTCTCGGAGGCAACCAGCGGCGAATTGCGCAGGGCCAGCGAGACCGTCGCCGTCGACACCTTCAGCTCCGCCGCCATGTCGCCCAGTGTGATTCGCCGCACCAGTGTACGCGCGGGGGCGGGCAGAATCGCGCTGCCGCTGTCCTCACCGGCCGGCACCACTGCCGCCGTTACGCTCGGGCGGCCCCGGCGTCCCGAAGATCTGTCGCTCACGCTCCGCCCCTCGGTTCGGGCCGCCGAACGGCGACCTTAATCGATTGAAGGATTACCCATCGCCGGTCGCCGCACAAGATGTCCTACCCCCGCCCCTGCGAGGCCGCCTCGGCGGCGACCTCGGCACGGGAGATCTTGCGCTCGCGATAGAGGATGTAGAGGCCGGAGGCGGTGACGATGGATGCGCCGGTCACCGTGTAGACGGTCGGAACGTCGGCGAAGACGAGATAGCCGAGCGCGACCATCCAGAGGATCTGCGTGTACATGAAAGGCGCCAGCACCGGGGCGGGCGCCAGCATATGCGCCCGGATCAGAGCGAAATGGCCGATGCCGCCAAGGGCGCCGGTCGACAGCAGCAACACCCAGTGCCAGACGCTCGACGGGGTCTGCCAGGCGGAAATGCCGAAGGGCGAGATCGCCGCGGCTGCGACAATGGCCGAGATCATCAGCATGCCGACGGGCGAATCGGTCTGGGTCAGCATGCGCGTCGTCAGCACGTAGATCGCGTAGCAGAGCATCGAGCAGACCGACAGCAGCGCTGCCCAGTGCATCTCGCCGAAGCCCGGACGGGTGACCACCAGGACGCCGATAAACCCGACGATGATCGCGATCCAGCGGCGCAGGCCGGCCCATTCGTTGAGCAGCGGCCCGGCCAGCGCCGTCACCACGAACGGCGCTGCGAACATGATCGACACCGTCTCGGCCAATTGCATGTAGCGGATCGCGAAGAAGTTGAAGGCGGTCGATCCAAGCAGGCACAGGGCTCGCAGGATCTGCAGTCCCCAACGGCGCGTATGCAGCACCTGCGGCATCCGCCAAAGGCGGAACAGCAGGACGCCATAGAGGATATGCGTCATGAAACGCATCCACACGACCTGCTCCGTCGGCAGAAACTGGCCGAGATACTTGGCCGTCGTGTCGAGGCAGGAGAAACACAGAAAGGCGAAACAGATCAGCGCGATGCCGACGAAACGCTCGGGGATGAGCCGGGCCCAGCCGCTGGCCGCCCGCTGCAAGGAATCCAAGATGTGCCCTCACTCGCCTGTCGACAGGGGCCGTCGGTCGGCGCACTCCATCGATCACGACCGGAATCGTGCATTTGTCCTATTAATTAGACTAGATCAGGGAATCTTGCGACTTGTCATGTCGCGGAATTGCACACCGGCTATGCGCTGAGAGCAACCCGGCCGACCGGCAGGCGCAGATCGGCGAGGCGGATGCCCGAACGACCGCTAGTCGTCTCCGGCGGAGACGACAGGAGCAACCACACCAATCCGGCAGGCACGTCAGTCGACTTCGTCGAGTTCCAGGTCGACCTCTTCGACCGTGCGCGAGCCGAGGTTCTTTTCCACCTGCCGAAGCAGCTTGCGCAGCTTCTTGCGGTCTTTCTCGTCGAGGCCGGCAAGCGCCTCCCGTTCCAGCCGCTTCCACGACCGATCGACCGTCTCGACCAGCGCCCTGCCCTCGTCCGTGAGGAAGACGCGGGCAAGACGCCCGTCGGTTTCCGAGGCCGCCCGGCGCAGGAAACCCTGAGCCGAGAGCCGGGTCACCATCTTGGTGACCGTCGGCGGCTGCACCGAAAGCACGGCCGCGAGCTGGCTCATGGTCTGTCCGTCGTTTTCGGACAGGATCTTGAGCACAGCTTCCTGGCCCGGATGAAGACCGATCCGGGAGAGGTGGATGCCTGCGCGCGAACGATGGGCCTTGGCGGTTTGCGCCAGGCGAAACGTCACGCTCTTTTTGTAATTGAACGCCATGTTTCGCCTTCTAATGCCGGCAAATGAAAGCTTGATGACAGCGAACGAAACTCGTGTTCCTGCCCGGCATGCGGGGCAGCGGGTGCACGGCACACGCCTGCATAATGCGACCTGAACGGTGGGGAATCAAAGAGGAATTGTCCGAAGGCGAGCAACCTGTGCCATCGCCCGGAGCGGCGCGCCGGCTCCCAAGACGGCTTACCAGCTCGCAAGCGAGCGTTTCACTTTTGCCAGATAGCGCGCGCGGCTCTCCGCAGTGGACGTATCCATCTTGTAATGGGCGAGATACCGGACCCGGCACAGCGGGTGGCACAGAAGCCGAATGCCGCGCAAAACCGTCTTGCGGCCCGGCTCGCCCACAAGCTTCGAGATCAGCCAGGAGGCGCCGCAGGTCGTCACCACGGCGATCTTGCGGATGTGCTGCATGCGCGGCCGCGTCCCGCTGGTTTCGGTGGGAATATCGAACGTCACATGCGGGATCCAGACCCGGTCGAGATAGCCCTTCAGCATCGCCGGCAGGCCGTACCACCAGGTCGGATAGATGAACAGCAGCGCCTCCGCCCACAACAGGTCGTCGACATGATCGGCAACCGGATCCCGGTTCACGGCCGGATCGGCATAGCGCCGCCATTCGCCCGCGTGCATCACGGGATCGAAGCCCTGCTCATAAAGGTCGGTAAGGCGCGTCTCGTGGCCGGCAGCGTTGAGCGTTTCCATGGCCGTCTTGCACAATGCCGCCGAGAAACTGTCCGATGCGGGGTGGCTGAAGATCACAAGAACGCGCATCAAAGCCTCTCGAGTTGCGCCGTCACGCGTGCGACGAAAGCCGAGCGTCCGGCCGCGTCGATCCTGTTCATATCGTAGAGCGCAAGATAGGAGAGCCGCCCGGTCGGCGCGATCAGGGCACGCAGCACCCGGCAGACCAGCTTGCGCGGCGGATCGCCGACCAGGAAAGCCCGCAGCCGGCTGCCGCCATAGGTGGTGATCGCGACAAGCCTGCGCACGTGCTGGAGGTTGGGCACCACCTTGCCCTCCCGCATCCGGAACGAGACCCCCGGAAGGAACACCCGGTCGAAATACCCTTTCAGGATCGCCGGAAAGCCGAAATTCCAGACCGGATAGACGAGAATGATCGCCTCCGCCCGCAGCACCTGAGCGACATAGTCCGCGACCGGTTCCCGGTTGCGATCGAGATCGTGATAGGAAAGCCGCTCCTCGCGGCTAAGGACCGGATCGAAGCCGTTTGCGTAAAGATCGCAGACCTCGACCGAATGGCCGGCGGCCACGAGCACCCGCAAGGCCTCGTCCTTCAGCGCGGCGGAGAAGCTCTCCTCCACCGGATGCGCATGGATCAGCAGCACGCGCATGCGATCCGGCCTATCGCGCCAGGCCGGGGAACAGGAAGGTCTGCTCGGCCGAGAAGTCGAAATCCGGGTTCTCCCAGGCGATCATCTTGCCCGGATTGAGCAGCCCCTTCGGATCCGCTTCCCCCTTGAAGGCAAGCTGCACCGCGTCGGTCTGCTTCATCCCGCCCTCTTCCAGCGTGTAGCGGTGCGGATTGAAGATCGGACAGCCGAGATCCTCGTGGATGCGGATGATCTCGTTGAGCCGCTCCTCGGTCGTATAGCGCACCACCGGCAGGCCGAAGCAGGTGATCTTGCCGTCGAAGCGCACGAATTCCAGATGCGCCGGCACCTCGTCGCCGAGCATCTGCGAAAGCTTCACCGCCTTTTGCACATGATCGGGGAAGGGGTAGAGCACCTGCAGATAGGTGATCGTCGGATCCACCCTGAGGCCGCGCAAGGTCGTGTGGTTCCAGGTCAGTTCGTAGACCGGCGGCAGCCCCTTGCTCTCCTCCCCGCTCGCCAGATCCGAGCGGTAGAGGATCCCCGCGCCGGTCTGGCGCCGGGTGAAGGCATCGAAGGCATCCATCGCGAAGGGCGCCACCATCACGGCACAAACCGACTGGTCGGAGCGCAGGAACTTGCGGTGCCGCAGGAAATAATCGTGCGGCAGCGGCGCCGCGATGGGAGCGATTTCCTTGGTCAGGATGCCGTCCTGATTGGCCAGCGCATTGGCATAGCGCGCCGCGCCCGCGAAATCGTCGAAGCCGACCAGCACGTCGACCCAGTCATAGGCGGCGGTCAGCGGCACGCTCACCTCGGTGATGATGCCGTTGGTGCCATAGGCATGGCTGACCTTGTGCAGGTCGGCGCCGGAGAGCGTCAGCACCCGCGGCTCCGCCTCCATCGTCACGACCTTCAGCGAGAGGATGTTGCCGAAATCCCGGAGTCCGCCCCAGTTGATCGAGCCGATGCCGCCGGAGCCGCCGGCAATGAAGCCGCCGATCGTTGCCGTCCGGTAGGTGGAGGGGTGGATCCGCAACTCCTGCCCCGTCGGGCGCACGGCGTCATCGATGGCCGACATGATCGCGCCCGCTTCGGCGCGCACGAAGCCACGGCCGGTCTCCAGAACGGCGTTCATCTCGGCAAGGCTCAGCACCACGCCGCCGGAGAGCGGCATCGCCTGACCGTAATTGCCGGTTCCGGCGCCGCGCGTCGTCACCGGAATGTCGAGTTCATAGCAGGCCTTCAGGACGCGGATCACGTCCGCTTCGCTGCGGGCGCTGACGACGATATCGGCGGTGACGTCCTCCAGTTGGCGCTTCAGCACCGGCGAGTACCAGAAGAAATCACGGCTCTTCTGCCGCACGATCTGCGGATTGTCCTCGATCGCCATCCCGTCAAGGGCGGCCTTCAGCGCGGCGATGTCATACATGCGTCAAGGCTCCATCAGATCGTCGAGGTCTCGATAGTCGGGCAGCGTCCGGTCAAGGGCAATGCCCGCCCGCAGGACCTGGCGCGGACCGGACGGACGGGCGCAGAGTTCGTTCCAGGTCCTCGCCCGGAACAGGACCAGATCGGCGGGCAGGCCCGCGTCGATCCGCCCGCGCGTCGGGTCGCCGAGCAGGCTTGCGGGCGTCGTCGTCACCGTGCGGATCCAGTCTCCCGACGGGTGATCGAGATGCAGGGTGCGGATCGCCTGCGTGAACACCTCGACCATGTCGAGATCGCCATAGGCATAGAACGGATCGCGCGTGTTGTCGGAGGCGACGGCGACGGGAATGCCCCGCGCCTTCATTTCATGCAGCAGCGTCACGCCGCGCCAACGCGGGGTGCGTCCGGCCTGACGGTCCATCAGATACATGTTGCAGAGCGGCAGCGACACGACGCCGATCCCGGCCTCGGCCACCAGATCGAGCGTGCGGTCGACCTCGTCCTCCGGCTGGCGCGCCAGCGAGCAGCAGTGACCGCAGACGATCCGTCCCTCGAAGCGGTTGCGCAGCGCGCCCTCGGCGATCATCGCAAGCGAGCGCGCCTCCGGGTCCGCCGTCTCGTCCACATGGAAATCAAGGTCGAGCCCGCGCTCGGCCGCGGCGCGGAACAGCGCATCGATATGCCCCTCCAGCCCTTCGACCATATAGGTGACCGCGCCGAGCGTGCCGCCGGTCTTCAACACCGTATCGGCGATCTGATCGAGAAATCCGGGCATCAGCAGGCTCTCGACGCCGTAAAGGGCCGAGGCCTGCAGTTCGATCCGATCCACCCACTCCTGCCGGATTTCGGCGAAGAGCGGCCAACTGATCTCCTCCTGCGGCGGAATGCTGTCGAGATGCGTGCGGATCATCACCGTGCCATGGGCATGGGCGCAGCGCAGGGCGAACTCCATGCGCCGGCGCAGATCCGCCGCCGTCCAGCATGCCGGCCGGTCCGTCTTCACCGCTTCGAGTGCGCCGGCGAAGGTCCCGTCCGGATTGGGCCGGCGCGGCCAGATATGCCCCTTGTCGAGATGGGTATGCATGTCGACGAAACCGGGCAGCACCAGGCCGCCGTCGAGATCGACGACCGCCAGCCCCTCGCGGCTTGTCAACAGGCCCGGCGGCGCGATGGCCGTGACCTCGCCATGCTCGATCTGGATGTCGGCCCGGCCGAGGCCGTCGCCGAGATGGTTGAGCGTGCCGCCGGTGACGGCGCTCGGCAGGGTCGCATTGGCCAGCAGGACCCTGCCGGTTGCTGGAACGTCTGGCATGGCATGGGTCATTGCATCAGGTGTCCCGCTTGATCGCGCTCTCGTGCCAGTGGCGCAGCAGGAGGTGCGACAGCACGCTCAGGCTGGCGAAGATGATGATGCCGGTGACCGAGATCAGCAGGATCGCGGCGAACATGCGCGGAATGTTCAGCCGGTAGCTCGCCTCGAGGATCTTGAACGCAAGGCCGGAGCCGAGGCCGCCGGTACCTGCGACGAACTCCGCGACGATGGCACCGATCAGCGACAGGCCGCCGGCGATCTTGAGGCCGCCGAGGAAATAGGGCAGCGCCGAGGGCAGGCGCAGATAGCGCAGCGTCTGCCAGCGGGTGGCGCCGTAGAGCTGGAACAGGTTGCGCAGGTTGTGGTCGGCGGAGTTCAGGCCGAGCGTCGTGTTCGACAGGATCGGGAAGAACGCAACGATCCAGGCGCAGATCAGCAATCCGGCGATCTTCGAGGGGACATAGATGAAGATCAGCGGCGCGATGACGATCACGGGCGTCACCTGCAGGATCACCGCATAGGGAAAGAAGGACATCTCAACCCATTTCGACTGGGCGAAGAGCACCGCGAGCCCGACGCCGCCGATGGTGGCGATAACCAGCGCCCCGAGCGTGATCGCGATGGTGATCAGGAGGGCCGGCCAAAGGGTCGACCAGTCCGCGACCAGCGCCTGCACCACCCGGTCGGGGCCCGGCAGGATGTAGTGGGGCACCTTGTAGGCGACGACATACCACTGCCACAGGGCAATGGTGGCGACCATGACCACGACCGGCAGCAGCCAGCGCGCGGTGCGGTCGATCCGCTCGCGGCGGGCTTTGGCGAGTTCCGCGGGGTCGGCCGTCGGCATCGCGGCTCCGTTCCGGCTTGCAGTCGTGTCCAGGTTGGCCGTCATGCGGTCGGTCCTCTGGCTGTACGGCAGGAAACTCGGAAGGCACGGGCACTCCGGACCCACCGATCAATGGTGATCGTCGTCTTCGCTTGCCATCGCCGCCTGCAGCGCCTCGGACGCATTCCGGCAATGGTCCGAATAGACATGCGAGGTGCGGAAGGTTTCGTCCCGCGGATAGGGCGCATCCACGGCAAGGTCGGCCACGACCCGCCCGGGCCGCGCCGCCATGACCACGATCCGGTTGGAGAGATAGACGCTCTCGAACACCGAATGGGTCACGAAGATCACCGTCCAGCCGAACTCCTCCCACAGGCGCAGCAGGTCGTTGTTGAGGCGGAAGCGGGTGATCTCGTCGAGCGCCGCGAAAGGCTCGTCCATCAGCAGCAGGCGCGGCTTGGTCACCAGCGCCCGCGCGATGGAGACCCGCATCTTCATGCCCCCGGACAGTTCGCGCGGGTAGCTCCTGGCGAACCTCTCCAGCCCGACCATCTCCAGCGCCTCCATGACGGCGGTGCGGGAGGTCTCGGCCGAACTGCCCTTCAGCTTGAGCGGCAGGTGAACGTTGTCGAACACCGTCGCCCAGGGCATCAGGGTCGGCTCCTGGAACACGAAGCTGATGGCGTGGTCGCGCGCGCCCGGCCGTTCGTCCGGCCACAGCAGCCGCCCCGCCGTCGGGCTGGAAAGTCCCGCGATAATGCGCAGGGCCGTCGACTTGCCGCAGCCGGAGGGGCCCAGCAGGCTGACGAACTCGCCGCTGTTGATGTCCAGCGTCATGTCCTTCAACGCCACCGTGGCATTGGCGAAGGTCTTCGACACCCGCTGCAGCGAGACGATCGGTGTCCGCGGGGAGGTCTCCCTCCCCGCGGGCGCTGAAGAGGAGGCGCTCATCGCGCGCCCCCCGACACTGCCGGCCGCGCCGGCCGGATCATTCCGTGAGTGGACAAGGCTGGTCAGTTCCCCGTCAGCGTCTTCTTGATGTCGAGGCCGACGCCCTTGTTCACGAAGTCGAGCGTGTAGGTCTTCTTGATGTCGAGGCCGTCCTCGATCACACCTGCCTTGACCATCTTGTCGTAGAAATCGGTCATCCGCTCGTCGGTCATGGCGCCGATGCCCAGCGTCTCGGTATCGCCGGAATCGACGATGCCGAACTCCTTCATCTTGTCGATGGAGAAGGCAATCTGCTCGTCGGACATTTCCGGGTTGTCGGCCTTGATCGCCTCGTTGGCCGCCGAATTGTCGCCGTACAGATAGTTGTACCAGCCGATCGCCGACCCTTCGACGAAGCACTTCACCACCTCCGGACGGTTGGCGACCGTGTCGGCCATGGTCTCGACGGTGGTGGCATAGGTGCTGAAGCCGTAGTCGGCGATCAGATAGATGTCGGGAGCGAAACCGCCCTCGCGCTCGACGGCGAAGGGTTCGGAGGTGACATAGCCCTGCTGGCCGGCCGCCGGGTCGGCAAGGAACGGCGCCGGGTTGAACGTGTAGGGACGCCGCTGCTCGACGGTGAAGCCGTATTCGGAGATCATCCACTGATAGTAAGAGGCAAAGCCGTTGTCGCCGATCAGCAGCGGCGCCGTACCGGCCATTGCCTCGAAGCTCTCGTACTTGCCGGGATGCGTCAGGATGATCTGCGGCTCCTTCTGGAAGTCCGCGGCCACCACGACGATCGGAATGCCCTCGCGCAAGGCGAAGAACGCCTGCAGCATGTTGCCGCCCATCAGGAAGTCGATCTTGCCGGCGAGCATGAGCGCCCGGTTGTTCACCTGCGGTCCGCCGGTCACGATGGTGACGTCGAGGCCGCAGGCCTTATAGGTGCCGTCGGCAACGGCCTGGTAGTAGCCACCATGCTCGGCCTGGGCCAGCCAGTTGGTGCCGAACGTCACCGCCTCCTGGGCAAGCGACCCGCCCGTCGAAACCGAAACAAGCGCAAGTGCCGCCCCTCCAAGCAGGGCGCTCTTCGATACTGTCCGCATGATGCTGTTCGCCTCCAGAAATGGTCCAAGTTCGCGTCGGCCTGCGTCGGGCCACCGTCCCGTTCTTTTTTCGGCGATCCCCGCCCCGCGAGCGGGATCCGCCTGAGCTGACCGAGTATGATCGGCCATCGAGGATCAGCCACGCTCAAATTGCAGCCATCTCCTCAAAGCACAGCAATCGACGTGCCACGCCCCTTGAGATACCAGCCGATTTTGACAATCCTTTAGGGGCCGGAACCGTTTTTGGAGCCTTCGCCGAAAGGACAGTCGCAAAATCAACCAGGGCAAACGCCGCAAGCGGCGCGTCATGGCATCGACAGCAGACACTAACCCAGCTTGCGCGCACAAAAAAGCGGCATTGCGGCCAGCCCCTTCGCCGGAAATTTCATCATGGGCAGGGCTTCCCGGCATGACATCCGAAGGTGCATTTCCGTTGGGAATGTGCCGCGGCTAGGATGCCTGTCCAGCCACGCGCGCAGCCGCCCGGTGCCTTCGCACAGGGCTGATGCCCCCGCCTAACTCCAGGAGGTCCCATGACCAGAGCAATCACACCGCCCGACATGGCCCCGCCCTTTGCCCGCTACAGTCACGCGGTGGAAGTCCCGGCGGGCCGCCGGCTGGTCGTCTGCTCCGGTCAGCTCGGCATCGATTCGCAAGGCGCCGTGCCGGCCGATGTGGAAGGCCAGACCCGCCTGTGCTTCGAGAATATCGGCCGCATCCTGGCGGCTGCCGGCATGGGCTTTTCCGACATGGTGCGGATCAACGCCTATGTAACGGGCCGCGAGCACCTTGCCGGCTACATGAAGACGCGCGACGAGTTCACCGGTTCGCCCCCGCCCGCCTCGACGCTGATGATCGTCTCCGGATTCGCCAGACCCGAATTCGTTGTCGAGGTGGAAGTGATCGCCGCCGCACCCGAGCGGTGATTCGCGAGGCCGGCAGCAGGAGCCCGTTGCCGGCTCTTCGCCGCCTCTGCTAGGCTTGCAATTGCGCCGGACGGTACTCTCGGCCGGCGCCAATCACGCAACCCTTTCCCTGTGCGGAACTCGGGCGGCTTCGGGCCGCTATCCAAGCCTGCAGGTCGACCCGACAACAGGACGCACATTCATGCGCATGTGGATCAAGGACCCGCTCGCCATCCTTGCCGACAACGCCGCCCGCGGCATCGTGGTGGAAAGCGGCCGGATCACCGAACTCGTACCGGCCGGCAGGGAGCCGTCAAGCCCGGTGGACGAGACCCATGACGCCTCGTCAGAAGTGGTCATTCCCGGGCTGATCAACACCCATCACCACTTCTTCCAGACGCTGACGCGCGCCCATCCCAGCGCCATCAACAAGGAACTGTTCCCCTGGCTCCAGGCGCTCTACCCGATCTGGGCCAGGAACGTCACGCCGGAGACCTTCCGGCTCGGCACCCGCCTTGCCCTGACCGAGCTGCTGATGTCGGGCTGCACCGCCGCCTCAGACCATCACTATCTCTTCCCGGCCGGCCTCGAGAACGCCATGGACATCCAGGTGGAGGAGGCCACCCGTCTCGGCATCCGCATGACGGTGACGCGCGGCTCGATGAACCTCAGCCAGAAGGACGGCGGCCTGCCGCCCGACACGGTCGTGCAGGACGAGGACACCATCCTTGCCGACTGCGAACGGGTCCTGTCGCGCTATCACGACACGTCCGAGGGCGCGATGATCCAGGTGGCGCTTGCCCCTTGCGCGCCCTTCACCGTCACCAAGCGGCTGATGCGTGAGAGCGTGACGCTGGCCGAGCGCTTCGACTGCCGCCTGCACACGCATCTCGGCGAGACCATCGACGAAGACGATTACTGCCTGCACCACTTCCAGTGCCGGCCCGTCGACTATCTGGAGGAATGCGGCTGGCTCAACGAGCGCGTCTGGCTGGCGCATGGCATCCATTTCAACGACGACGAGGTGCGGCGCCTCGGCCATGCCTGCGTCGGCGTGTGCCACTGCCCGACCTCCAACATGACGCTGGCCTCCGGCCAGTGCCGGACGAAGGAGCTGGAAGCCGCCGGCTGCCCGGTCGGCCTCGGCGTCGACGGCTCGGCCTCCAACGACAATTCCAACCTGATGGAAAGCCTGCGCCACGCCTTGATGATCAACCGGCTGACCTATGACGCGGCGTCGGTGACCCATTTCGACACCTATCGCTGGGCGACCGAAGGCTCGGCCCGCTGCCTCGGGCGCAAGGACCTCGGTGCCATTGCCGTCGGCAAGCAGGCCGATCTTGCCTTCTACCGGCTGGACGAGTTGCGTTTTTCCGGCGCCGGCGATCCGCTCGCCGCGCTGATTCTGTGCGGCGCCCATACGGCGAGCCGGGTGATGGTCGCCGGCGACTGGAAGGTGGTCGACGGCCGTCCCGTCCATATCGATATCGAACGCCTGCGCGCCGAGCACGGCGCCGCGGCGAAACGCTTCCTCGAAGCGCTTTGACGACCGGCCCGCAGGGCCCACATGACAGGAGGCCGGGCGATGCGACCGGTCTCCCCGCCTTCGGCCCTTCCATGCGGCAAGGACCGCCACGCCAACGAGAGCTGCACGACATGACCGACCTGCCCCGCCGCTTCTGGCACGAGATGACCGCCTTCGACT
Source organism: Stappia sp. P2PMeth1 (assembly GCF_900185735.1). Lineage (NCBI taxonomy): Bacteria > Pseudomonadati > Pseudomonadota > Alphaproteobacteria > Hyphomicrobiales > Stappiaceae > Stappia > Stappia sp. P2PMeth1. The sequence continues at coordinate 98,071 of NZ_FYAW01000005.1, forward strand.
TCGCCAATGCCGACACTTCGTCGTGGATCGCGGTGCTGCCCGTGGCGGCGATCGAGCAGCACGGCCCGCACCTGCCGGTCTTCACCGACACCTGCATTGCCGAAGGCCAGATCTCGCGCGTGCTGGAACTGCTGCCGCGCGACGTGCCGGCGACGTTCCTCCCCGTTCAGGCCATCGGCAAGTCCAACGAGCACATCTCCTCGCCGGGCACGCTGACGCTGTCCTGGGAGACGGCGACCCGTGCCTGGGTCGAGATCGGCGAAAGCGTGTTCCGCGCCGGCGTGCGCAAGTTGGTCCTCGTCACCTCGCATGGCGGCAACGTGCCGCTGATCGACATCGTCGCGCGCGAACTCCGGGTGAAGCACGACATGCTGGTCACCGCGACCGGCTGGTCGCGCTTCGGCCAGCCGCACGGTGTCTTCCCGGACGAGGAGTTCACCTATGGCATCCATGGCGGCGATATCGAGACATCGCTGATGCTCTATCTGCGCCCGGATCTGGTGCATATGCGCAAGGCAGAAGACTTCCGCTCGACCCAGCTCGACTTCCTGCGCGAGTTCAAGCACCTGCGCGGCCATGGGCCGGCCCAGTTCGGCTGGAAGGCGCAGGACCTCAACCCGGCCGGAACGGTCGGAAACGCTTCAGCCGCCACGGCCGCCAAGGGCGAGGCCTCGCTCGACCATGCCGCGCGCGGTTTCGTCGAATTGCTGAAAGACATGCACGCCTTCGATCTCGGCCGGCTGTGGACGCCGGATGGCGAAGCCTGAGGCGAACTTCAGCGCAGCGTCGACCAGGACGCGGGATCGAAGCCGATCAGCCAGCGGTCGCCATCGTGATAGATCGGCCGCTTGATCGCGGACGGATGGTCCAGCAGCACGGCGAGCGCTCCGGCGTCGCCGGCGGCTCGAGCTTTCGTCTCGTCGGGCAGCTTGCGCCAGGTGGTTCCGCGCGTGTTGACCACCGCTTCCCGTCCGAAGGCCTGGAAGAACGACCGCAACAGGCCTTCGTCGATACCGGCCTTCTTGTAGTCGTGAAAGGTGTAGGCAAGGCCGTTCTCGTCGAGAAACCGGCGAGCCTTCTTCACCGTGTCGCAATTGGCTATACCGTAGAGCATGGCGGCCATGGTCAGGGTTCCTGACAGGAGGGGTTGGCGAGAGATCGCCAAGGGTCGCCGCAGGATGGGCGACCGGCACTTGCAGCGTCAAGGCCGGGCTCCCTGAGACGTGACCTTCCCGCAAGATGCGGGACGAGCGGACGGCGGCTTGGATGGCACAGAGAAAGACGCCCGCATCCGCGGACGGGCAGGGAATCCGGCAGGGGCTGCGGCTGGCCAGCGGCCTTGTTCTGCTCGCCTTCGCGTTCAGCCACTTTCTCAATCACATGCTCGGCATCTGGTCGCTCGAGGCGATGGAGGCCGGACGACTGGTTTTCATAGCCCTCTGGCGCAGCCCGCCCGGCGAAATCCTGCTGCTCTCCGCCCTTCTTGTGCATGTCGCCCTCGCCCTGTGGAAGACCGCCCGCCGGCGGAGCCTGCGCCTGCCGCCCTGGCAATGGGCGCAATTGCTGCTGGGACTGGCGATCCCCTTCCTGCTCATTCCCCATGCCATCGGCACCGCCGGTCTGGCCCACCGATTCGGCTATGAGGACAGCTACCGCAACGTGCTCAGCGTCCTGTGGCCCGGCCTCGTCTTCAACCAGACCCTGCTGATGCTGCTGGTCTGGCTGCACGGCATGATCGGTCTGCATTTCTGGCTGCGCCCGAAGCCGGGCTACGGTCCATTCAAGCCCGTCCTGTTCGCCGTCGCCCTGCTCGTCCCCGTTCTCGCCTCCTGGGGCTGGATCGACGCGGCCCGACGTCTTCGCCTGACAGAAAACCCGCCCTTTCCTCTGACGCCGGAGATGGCCGTCTGGTCGGATCCGCTGATCGCCGCGCTGCGCAACGGCTTCTATGCACTGGTCGCGATGGCCCTCGTCGCCATTGCGGTTCGCGCGCTGCTGCGCCGCCCGCGCAAGACCATCGAGATCACCTATCCGGGCGACCGGCTGGTGAGGGTCGCCCCCGGTCCGACCCTGCTGGAAATCAGCAAGATGAACGGCATCCCCCATGCCGATGTCTGCGGTGGCCGCGCCCGCTGCTCGACCTGCCGGACCCGCATTCTCGACGGCCTCGACACGTTGCCCGCCCCGTCCGCGACCGAAGCGAAGGTGCTCGCCCGCATCAGCGCAGGCGAGGACATTCGCCTTGCGTGCCAGGTTCGGCCGCAAGCGCCCCTCAAGGTTCAGCCCCTGGTACCGGCAAGCGGCGCAGCACGCGTCGCCGGATCGGACGGCGATGCCTATCACTGGGGCGTCGAACAGCCGGCGGCGATCCTGTTCGTCGACCTGCGGAATTTCACCGGCCTTGCCGAGCACCGGCTTTCCTACGACGTCGTCTTCCTCCTCAACCGTTATCTCGGCGAGACCGCCAAGGCGGTCGAAGCCTGCGGCGGCTATGTCGACAAGTTCATCGGCGACGGTGTCATGGCGATCTTCGGCATGAAGGACGGGCTGCAGGCCGGCTGTCGCAACGCGCTCGCAGCGACAAACGCCATCGCCGAAACCATGGAGCGCCTCAACGTCGAACTGGGCCCGCAACTGAACGCGCCGCTCAGGGTCGGGATGGGCCTGCATGCCGGCGCGGTGATCCTGGGGCGCATCGGCGCGGTAAGCGGCAACGGTGCCAGCGCCCGGATCACCGCGCTTGGCGACGTCGTCAACATCGCAAGCCGGCTGGAGACGGCGACGAAAGAACTGGGACACAGCCTCGTCGTCTCGAGCGCCGTGCTGGAGGCCGCCGGCTACACCTGCAACATTGCCGGGAAAACCGAGATCGCGGTCAGGGGGCGGCGCGAACCGCTCGACGTTTTCGCTCTCGACCCGCCGGCCTGCCTGGTCGATACTCTGACCGGACACAGCTCCCCTCCCGCCTGAATCAGGTCTCCCCCATGTCGCGACAGTATTCTTCCCAGGAAATGCTTGCCCGTCTCGTTGCCTTTCCGACAGTCTCCTCCAACAGCAATCTCGATCTCATCGATTTCGTCGAAACCTATCTGGCGGAGCACGGCATCGCCGCGCGGCGCGTGCCCGACGCCACCGGCACCAAGGCCGCGCTGCACGCCGTGATCGGCCCGCACAAGGACGGGGGCGTGGCGCTGTCCGCCCACACCGACGTCGTACCTGTCGAAGGACAGGCCTGGAGCAGCGACCCGTTCGTCCTGCGCGAGGCCGATGGCCGACTCTATGGCCGCGGCACCTGCGACATGAAGGGCTTCGCCGCCGTGGCACTGGCAGCCGTGCCGCAGATGGTCGCCGCACCGTTGACCCGTCCCATCCACATCGCCCTGTCCTACGACGAGGAAGTGGGCTGCATCGGCGCACCTCCGATGATCGATTCGATGCTGCGCTCCGGCCCCAAGCCGTCGATGGTCGTGGTCGGCGAACCCAGCAACATGCGCGTTATCACCGCGCATAAGGGAACAGCGGTCATCCGTGTGACCGTGCGCGGCCACTCGGTTCACTCCAGCCAGTGGGACCGCGGCGTCTCGGCCATCGCCAATGCCGCCCGCATCATCTCCTGGCTCGATGACCGCACCCGCGAGAATCAGCGGGCCGCCGATCCGGCCCTTGCCATGGACCCGCCTTTCACGACCCTGCATTGCGGCGTGATCGAGGGCGGCACGGCAGCCAATATCGTCTCGCGCTCCTGCTCCTTCTTCTGCGACATCCGCACTGTCCCCGGAGACACGCTGGAAGCCTGGCTCGAACGGCTGGAGACCTTCATCCGCACCGAGGTCGAGCCGGGCATGCGCGCCGTCCACGCCGACACGGGGGTGATCGTCGAGAAGCTCGCCTACGCTCCCGCCCTCAGCGAGGAGCAGGACGGGCCGGCCGAAGCGCTTGCCCGCCGGCTTACCGGCGATAACGGCCGGCACATGGTGGTCTATGGCACCGAGGCCGGACAGTTTCAGGAACGCGGCATTTCCGCGGTCGTCTGCGGTCCCGGTTCGATCGACCAGGCCCATCAGCCCGACGAATACATCGAGACGGCGGAGATCGTCGCAGCGGACGGATTCGTGTCGCGGCTCATCGCCGACATGTGCCGTTAGGGCAACCTGGACAGGGCTGCCTGCGAACGTTCAGGTCATCCACAGGCGCCCGATGCTTGTGCAAGGGGTGCGCGGCAAGCCTTGCACAAGGAATGGCGCGGGCTCGGGATGGTGCTTCCGTCGCGACTTCCGCAATTCCTCTCTTTCGCGCCCAGCGCGTGCTGGACTGTCGCTTTCGACATTGCTTAGATGCAGGCTTGTGAACCGCATCAACGCGGTCTGTCGGATAGGACCGGATGCACCGGTCCACAGACAGGGCATCCGATAAACGGGGCATCCGACAAAACGACAAAGTCATGAGGGGACCATGCGCATCAAAACGACACTCGCGACGGCAGCGCTCATCGCATCGCTGATGGGGACGGCCGCGTCGGCGGAGACACTCCGCTATGCCTTCCAGGGCACCTTGAACCAGCTCGATCCCTACTCGCTGAACGAGACATTCACGCTCGGCACGCTCGGCAATGTCTACGAGGGACTGACCCGGCGGGCGCCCGACCTCACCATCGAACCGGCTCTCGCCGAGCGCTGGGAGGTTCTCGAACCGACCCGCTGGCGCTTCTATCTGCGCAAGGGCGTCAAGTTCCACAACGGCAATGACTTCACGGCCGACGACGTGGTCTTCTCCGCCGAGCGCGTGCGCTCGGAAGGCTCCGACCTCACCACCCGCATCGGCGCCGACGTGAAGGTCGAGAAGGTCGACGACCACACCGTCGACTTCGTGCTGACCGGGCCGAATCCCATTCTCCACTACGAATGGGACACCTGGTACATCATGGACAAGGAGTGGACCGAGGAGAACAACGCGACCAAGGTCACCTCGGCCTCCGACACGACCCCGAACCATGCCTCGCTGCACGCCAACGGCACCGGTTCCTACAAGCTGGTCAGCCACGAGCCGGGCGTGAGAACCACCTTCGAGAAGAACGAAGACTGGTGGGACAAGGTCGCCGGCAACATCGAGAAGGTCGAGTTCACGCCGATCGGATCCGACGCGACCCGCGTTGCGGCTCTCCTGTCCGGCGAGCTCGACATGGTGTTCCCGATCCCGGTGCAGGACATCAAGCGCGTCGAGGACAGCCCGCAGACCAAGGCGCTGACCGGGCCGGAACTGCGCACGATCTTCCTCGGCTTCGACCAGAAGCGCGACGAGCTGCTCTATTCCAGCGTGAAGGGCAAGAACCCGTTCCAGGACGTGCGGGTGCGCAAGGCCTTCTACCAGGCCATCGACATGGACGCGATCCGCGACAAGGTCATGCGCGGCCTGTCGACCCCGTCGGCCCTGCTCATCTCGCCGTTCCAGTACTCGCGCGCGAGCGAGTTCACGCGCCATCCCTATGACCCGGAAGCCTCCAAGGCCCTGCTTGCCGAGGCCGGCTATGCGGACGGCTTCTCCGTCGGCATGGACTGCCCGAACGACCGCTACGTCAACGATGAGGCGATCTGCCAGGCGGTTGCCTCCTTCCTCGCCCGCGTCGGCATCAAGGTCGAGCTGAACGCCCAGCCGAAGGCACAGTATTTCGCCAAGGTGCTCGCCTCCGGCGGCTATGATACCTCGTTCTACCTGCTCGGCTGGACGCCCGGCTCCTTCGACAGTTGGAACGTGCTGACCAACATCACCGGTTGCCGCGACGACAAGGGCAAGGGTGGTCCCTTCAACCTTGGCGGATACTGCAATCCGAAGGTGGACGAGTTGTCGGCCCAGATCCTGGTCGAGAACGACCCGACCACGCGCGACGAGCTGATCGCCCAGGCCTATACGATCGTCCACGAGGATGTGTCCCACATCCCGCTGCACCAGCAGGCCCTGGCCTGGGGTGTTGCCGAGAATGTGGACGTCGTACAGCGCGCGGACGATCAGTTCCACTACCGCTGGGTCGTGAAGAAGTAGCATCGGCCTCCGCCAGTCCTGCAGCCCGGACCCTTGTTCCGGGCTGCAGCTTTTTCGGTAAACCCGACCGATGGCGCACGGGATCGGCCCGGCTGACCGGGTCCATCGCCGTAGCCAAACCGGAACCGACGGCCAAAGGCCGAGGCACCTGACGCAGAGGCCCCATGCTCGCCTTCACCATCCGCCGCCTCCTGCAGGCCGTCTTGGTCATGCTTGTCGTGGCCCTGATCTCGTTCACCCTGTTCCGCTTCGTCGGCGACCCTGTCAACCAGATGGTCGGCGTCGAGACGACACCCGAGCAGCGCGAGGCGCTGCGGGAGCGTCTCGGCCTCAACGACCCGGTCCTCGTTCAGTTCGGCCGCTTCATCACCAAGGCCGCCCGGTTCGATTTCGGCACCTCCTACCAGTTTCGCCAGCCGGTGGCCGAACTGATCGGGCGCCGCCTGCCGGCGACCCTGGAGCTGTCCTTCGTCTCAGCGGTCCTTGCCCTGCTCGTCGGCATCCCGATGGGCGTCTATACCGGCCTGCATCGCGACAGTTGGCTGTCCAAGCTGTTCCTGTCGATCTCGCTGATCGGCATCTCGCTGCCGACCTTCTTCATCGGCATCCTGCTGATCTTCGTCTTCGCGGTCACCCTGCAATGGCTGCCGAGTTTCGGGCGCGGCGGGGTCGTGCAACTGGGCTGGTGGTCGACCGGCCTTCTGACCTGGAGCGGCATCAAGGCGCTGATCCTGCCGGCCATCACCCTTGGCCTGTTCCAGATGACGCTGATCATGCGGCTCGTCCGTTCCGAAATGCTCGAGGTGATCCGCACGGACTACATCAAGTTCGCCCGGGCACGCGGCCTGCGGGAGCGCAGCATCAATTTCCGCCATGCGCTGAAGAACACGCTGGTTCCGGTGATTACCATCACCGGCCTGCAGCTCGGCTCGATCATCGCCTTCGCCATCATCACCGAGACGGTGTTCCAGTGGCCGGGCATGGGCCTGCTGTTCCTGCAGGCGGTGCAGAATGTCGATATCCCGATCATGGCGGCCTACCTCATGCTGATCGCCTTCCTGTTCGTGACCATCAACCTGATCGTCGATCTGCTCTATTTCCGCGTCGACCCGCGCCTGCGGGTCGAGCGTGCAGCCCATTAGGAGGCGACGATGACCACCGTCACCGACAAGACGCCTGACAGGCAAGAGCCGGCCGCTCCCGGCCGGATCGCCCGCGTCCTCGACAGCGACATCTTCCACTCCTTCTGGCGGTCGAAGGTGACCGTGCTGTCGGCGTTCATCACGCTTCTTTTCATCATCGGTGCCGCCTTCGCTCCCTGGCTTGCTCCGCACAATCCCTTCGACCTTGCCACCATCTCGATCCTCGATGCGCGGCTGCCGCCGATCGGCATGGAGTATCATGATCCGAGCTATCTGCTCGGCACCGACGACCAGGGCCGCGACGTCTTTTCCGGTATCCTCTACGGTGCCCGCATCTCGCTCGCCGTCGGTTTCCTGTCGGTATTCTTCGCCGCCGTCGTCGGCGTGTTGCTCGGCCTGATCGCCGGCTATGTCGGCGGCAAGGTCGATGCCATCATCATGCGCATCGCCGAGGTCCAGCTCACCTTCCCCGCCATCCTGATCGCCCTGCTGGTCGACGGCGTCGCCCGCGCCCTCGTCGGCAATCTCGACCGGGAACGCTATGCCTTCTGGATCCTGGTCTTTTCGATCGCGCTGTCCTTCTGGGTGCAGTTCGCCCGCACCGTGCGCGGCTCGACGCTGGTGGAGCGCAACAGGGAATACGTCCAGGCCGCAAGGCTGATCGGCATCCCGCCCTTCCTGATCATGATCCGCCACGTGCTGCCCAACGTCATCGGGCCGGTGCTGGTGATCGCGACGATCAACCTGGGTCTTGCCGTCATTACCGAGGCGACGCTGTCTTTCCTCGGCGTCGGCATTCCGCCCACCCAGCCCTCGCTGGGGACGCTGGTGCGCATTGGCAACGATTTCCTGTTCTCGGGCGAATGGTGGATCGCCATGTTCCCCGGCTGCGCGCTCGCCATCCTGGTGCTGGCGGTGAACCTGCTCGGCGACTGGTTGCGCGATGCCTTGAACCCGAAGCTGCGCTGACATCAACACGGACGAAGACGGCGGATCATGACCGGACAACCCCTCCTTTCCGTGAAAGACCTCAGGGTCGAATTCCCGTCCCGCCGCGGCGTGCTGACGGCGATCGACGGCATCTCCTTCGACCTGCGCGAAGGCGAGGTGCTGGGCGTCGTCGGCGAATCCGGCGCGGGCAAGTCGCTCACCGGAACCGCGGTGATCGGCCTGCTCGAGCCGCCTGGCCGCATCGCCGGCGGCGAGATCCGCCTGAAGGGCGAGCGTATCGACAATCTGCCGCCGGCGGCGATGCGAAAGCTGCGCGGCAAGCGCATCGGCATGGTGTTCCAGGACCCGCTGACCAGCCTCAATCCGCTCTTCACCATCGGCGACCAGATCATCGAGACGATCATGACGCATCTGCCGGTCTCCGAGCGGCAGGCGCGGGACCGGGCAGTGGCGCTGCTGGAGGAAGTCGGAATCCCGGCGGCCGGACAGCGCCTGTCCGCCTATCCGCACCAGTTCTCCGGCGGCATGCGCCAGCGCGTCGTGATCGCCCTTGCCCTGTGCGCCGAGCCGGAACTGGTGATCGCGGACGAGCCGACCACCGCGCTCGACGTGTCGGTGCAGTCGCAGATCATCCGCCTGTTGCAGCGCGTCTGCCGCGATCACGGCACGGCGGTGATGCTGATCACCCACGACATGGGCGTCATCGCCGAGACCGCCGACCGGGTGGCGGTGATGTATTCCGGCCGCATTGCCGAGATCGGGCCGGTCAGGGACGTCATCAAGTCGCCGAGCCACCCGTACACGATCGGCCTGATGGGCGCGATTCCCTCGCTCACCGGCGATCACGACCGGCTGACGCAGATCCCAGGTTCGATGCCGCGGCTCGATTCCATTCCCACCGGCTGCGCCTTCAACCCGCGCTGCGCGCTGACCATGGACCGCTGCCGGGTGGAGCGGCCTGACCTCATTCCGGCCGGCGAAAGCCAGGCCGCCTGCTGGAAACTGCTCGAGAGCGAAGAGGCAAGCCGATGAGCACAGCCGCGCAGCCCGCCGTGGCGGACACGGGTCCCGTCGTCGAGGTCCGCTCCCTGTCGCGCACCTTCGATGTCTCCAAGCCCTGGCTGAACCGGGTGCTGGAGCGCTCGCCCAGGGCCTTTCTGAAAGCCGCGCAGGATATCTCCTTCTCCATCTCCAAGGGCGAGACATTCGCGCTCGTCGGCGAATCCGGATCGGGCAAGTCGACGGTCGCGAAGATGGTGGTGGGCCTTCTGGAGGCGAGCGCCGGCGAGATCCGCATCGACGGCGTCGACATGCGGTCCCGCCACCAGGCGGGGCAGGAGATGCGCGAGTTGCGGCGGCGCATCCAGATGATCTTCCAGGACCCCTATGCCAGCCTCAACCCGCGCTGGCGCGTCGACCGGATCATCGCCGAGCCGATCCGCGCCTTCCGCCTGGAAAGCTCCGAGGACGCGATTGCGGCCCGCGTCGGCGAACTTCTCGAGCTGGTGCGCCTGCATCCGCGCGACGGCGCCAAGTATCCGCACGAGTTTTCCGGCGGGCAACGCCAGCGCATCTGTATCGCCCGCGCGCTCGCCTCGAAGCCGGAGTTCCTCGTCTGCGACGAGCCGACCTCGGCGCTGGACGTCTCCGTGCAGGCGCAGATCCTCAACCTGATGCGCGACCTGCAGGACGAGTTCGGACTGACCTACCTGTTCATCAGTCACGATCTCGCCGTCGTCCGCCACATGGCCAGGCGCATCGGCGTCATGTATCTCGGCCGCCTGGTCGAGGTGGCGGAGAGCCGGGAGCTCTTCCGCAATCCGCGCCACCCCTACACCCGGATGCTGCTGGCCGCGATCCCGGACCTGGAGATGACGGGCACGCCCCGGCGCCCGGTGGAAGGCGAGATTCCCAACCCGATCAATCCGCCGAGCGGCTGCGCCTTCCATCCCCGCTGCCCTTTGGCCAATGACCGCTGCAAGCGGGATCTGCCGCTGTTGCGGGAGATCGGCAGTACCGGCGTGGCATGCCATGCGGTCGAGGAAGGGCGCACCTGACGCCCCCTTGACCTTCCAGCGACCGGAAGGCCTATACCCGGTGTCGAGATCATCGGCGCCGCCGCCCTCCCAGCGGTCGGGCGCCCGCAACGGAGACACGCGGATGACCCAGGCCGCCCCCGACATCGCCCCGATGGCCGCCGCGCCAGCGACCGACACCCGTGCCCTTGTCCATCTCGACATCGGCGGCATGACCTGCGCCGCCTGCTCCGCCCGCGTCGAGAAGGTGCTGCGGCGCAAGCCCGGCATCCTGCGCGCCTCGGTCAACCTGCCGCTCGAAACCGCGGTGATCGAGACGGATGGCAGCGTGTCCACCGGTGACATCGTCTCCGCCATCGAAGCGACGGGCTATTCAGCCAGCGAGCGCTCGACCGGCTGGCAGGACGAGAAGCGCCGGCAGGACGAGACCGACGCCCGCACCCGCCGCGACGAACGGCGCACCCTGCTGCTTCTGGTCTTCTCCGCGCTGATGTCCGCCCCCATGGTCGCCTCGATGGCGGCAGCACCCTTCGGCATGATGCTGATGCCGCCGGCCTGGGCTCAGGCGATCCTGGCCGGTTTCGTGCAGGTCCTTGTCGGCCGCCGCTTCTATGTCGGGGCGTGGAAAGCCCTTGCCGGCGGCGGTGCGAATATGGACGTCCTCGTCGTTCTGGGAACCACCGCCGCCTATGGCTACAGCCTGATCCTGACCGTGCTGGCCTGGCCGCAGGAACCCGGCCATCTCTATTTCGAGGCCTCGGCGGTCATCCTGACGCTGATCCTGTTCGGCAAGCTGCTGGAAATGCGCGCCAAGCGCACGACCACTGCCGCCATCCGCGCCTTGAGCGAGCTGAAGCCCCAGGTCGCCCATCTTATTTCCGGCCAGGACATCGAAACCGTTGCCGTCGAGAGCCTGTTTCCCGGCGACACCATCCTCGTGCGTCCGGGCGAGCGCGTGCCTGTCGACGGGACAGTCCGCGAGGGAGCAAGCGAGGTGGACGAGGCGTTGCTGACCGGTGAAAGCCTGCCGGTGGCGAAGACGCCCGGCGACCAGGTGATCGGCGGCACGATCAACGGGTCCGGCGGGCTCACCGTGGAAGTGACCGCCGTCGCCGGCGACAGCAAACTCGCGGCGATCATTCGCCTCGTCGAGAACGCGCAGAGCTCCAAGGCCCCCGTCCAGAAGCTGGTGGACCAGGTGTCGGCGGTGTTCGTGCCGATCGTCGTCGTCGTGGCGCTCGCAACCTTCGCCGCCTGGTGGGTCTCGGGCGCGGGGCTTGACGCAACCATCGGCGCCACCGTGGCGGTTCTTGTGATCGCATGCCCCTGCGCGCTCGGCCTTGCCACGCCGACGGCGCTGGTCGCCGGCACCGGGGCGGCGGCCCGCGCCGGCATCCTGATCCGCGACATCGAGGCTCTGGAGACCGCGCACTCCGTCGACACCGTCGTCTTCGACAAGACCGGAACCCTGACCCGCGGCACTCCGGCCGTCACCGACATTCGCCCCTTCGACGGCAATCCGGATCGACTGCTGCTGATCGCCGCCAGCGCCCAGTTGCCGAGCGAGCATCCTTTGGCCGGGGCCATCGTCGCGGCCGCCCGCGAGCGCGGCCACCAGCTTGCGCGTCCCGGACAGTTCCGCGCCATCGCGGGCCAGGGAATCGTCGCAGACATTGCCGGCGAACAGGTCCTCATCGGCAATCGCCGGCTGCTCGAGACTCACGCGGTCGACACCTTCCTCGTGCAGCAGATTTTCCGGGAGTTCGAGGCCCAGGGAAAGACCTGCGCCGGCATTGCCATTGCCGGCCGGGCGGTCGGCGTGATCGCCATGGCCGACACCCTGCGTGCCGAGACGCCGACCGCGCTGCGCCGGCTCGCCGACATGAAGATCGAAACGGTGATGCTCACCGGCGACACGGAAGCCGTTGCAAAAGCGGTCGCGGCGGAAGCCGGCATCGCCCGGGTCATTGCCGGCGTGGCTCCCGAAGGCAAGGCCGAGACGGTCGCCGAACTGACGGGCAAGGGCCGCACCGTCGCCATGGTCGGCGACGGTGTCAACGACGCCCCCGCCCTTGCCGCAGCCAGCGTCGGCATCGCCATGGGCAGCGGCACGGAAGTGGCGATGGAAACCGCCGGCGTCACCTTGATGCGCGCCCGCCCGGATCTCGTCGCCGACGCCATCGACATCTCGCGTGCCACGGTCCGCAAGATCCGCCAGAACCTGTTCTGGGCCTTCATCTACAATGTCGTCGGCATTCCGCTGGCGGCGTTCGGCCTGCTCACGCCGGCGCTGGCCGGTGCGGCGATGGCCCTGTCCTCGGTCTCGGTGGTGACCAATGCCGCGCTGTTGCGCCGCTGGCGGGCAAAAGACGGCTGAAAACATCGGGCTCGGCATTGATCCGGCGATTATTGTATTACAAATAGGTAGCCACACGCCACCGGAGACCGGCATGAGAACCAGAGATCCCAAGACCCTTCGTTCCCGCGCCTGGTTCGACAATCCGGACGATCCGGGCATGACGGCGCTCTATATCGAGCGCTACCTGAACTACGGGCTGACGCGGGAGGAATTGCAGTCCGGCAAGCCGATCATCGGAATTGCCCAGACGGGATCCGACCTGTCGCCCTGCAACCGCCACCACATCGAACTGGCCAAGCGGGTGCGCGAAGGCATCCGCGAGGCCGGCGGCATCTGTTTCGAGTTTCCGGTGCACCCGATCCAGGAGACCGGCAAGCGGCCGACCGCCTCGCTCGACCGCAACCTCGCCTATCTCGGCCTCGTCGAACTGCTCTACGGCTATCCGATCGACGGCGTGGTGCTGACCATTGGCTGCGACAAGACCACCCCCGCCTGCCTGATGGCGGCGGCGACCGTCAACATTCCGGCCATCGCGCTGTCGGTCGGGCCGATGCTCAATGGCTGGCACCGGGGCGAGCGGACCGGCTCCGGCACCATCGTCTGGAAAGCGCGAGAGATGCTGGCGGCCGGCGAGATCGACTATGCCGGCTTCATGGACCTCGTCGCCTCCTCGGCCCCCTCCGTCGGCTACTGCAACACGATGGGCACGGCGACGACGATGAACTCGCTGGCCGAGGCCCTCGGCATGCAGCTTCCCGGCGGGGCGGCCATTCCCGCCACCTATCGCGAGCGCGCACAACTCGCCTACCAGACGGGCCTCAGGATCGTCGACATGGTCTGGGAGGACCTGAAGCCCGCCGACATCATGACCCGCGAAGCCTTCGAGAACGCCATCGTCGTCAACTCGGCCATCGGCGGTTCGACCAACGCGCCGATCCACCTGAACGCCATTGCCCGGCATCTCGGCGTGCCGCTCGACAATGACGACTGGCAGCGGCTCGGCCACGACGTTCCGCTGATCGTCAACATGCAGCCGGCCGGCGAGTATCTCGGCGAGGATTATCACCATGCCGGCGGCGTGCCGGCGGTCATCGGCGAGTTGATGAAGGCGAACCGCCTGCCACACCCGCAGGCGCTGACCGTCAACGGCAAGAGCCTCGGCGACAACTGCCGTGAGGCGGAGAACCTCGATACGCGGGTCATCCGGCCGGTAAGCGATCCGCTGGTCGACAAGGCGGGCTTCCTGAACCTGAAGGGCAACCTCTTCGACAGCGCGATCATGAAGACCAGCGTGATCTCGAAGGAGTTCCGCGACCGCTATCTCTCCAATCCCGACGATCCCGACGCCTTCGAGGGGCGGGCGATCGTCTTCGAGGGACCCGAGGACTATCACCGCCGCATCGACGATCCGGATCTTCAGATCGACGAGCATTGCCTGCTGTTCATCCGCGGCACCGGCCCGATCGGCTATCCGGGCGGCGCCGAGGTGGTGAACATGCAGCCGCCCGCAGCCCTCATCAAGCGCGGCATCCACGCGATGCCCTGCATCGGCGACGGGCGGCAATCGGGCACCTCCGGTTCGGCCTCGATCCTCAATGCCTCGCCGGAAGCGGCGGCCGGCGGCGGCCTCGCGTTGCTGAAAACCGGCGACCGCGTGCGCATCGACCTGCGCAAATGCACCGCCGATATCCTCATCGACGAGACGGAACTGGAGCGGCGACGGGCGGAGCTTGCCGCATCTGGCGGCTTTGCCTTTCCCGAGCACCAGACCCCCTGGCAGGAGATTCAGCGCGGCATCGTCGACCAGTTCGACAGGGGCATGGTCCTGAAGCCGGCCGTCAACTATCGTGACATCGCCGCCACCAAGGGGCTGCCGCGCGACAATCACTGAACGATCAGACCGCTCGGCGGCAGCGGAGAGGTTCCAGTCTCTCGTTACATCTTGACGATTACGTAAGCGTCATGCTTGTGTGCAGGCACCGGACGAACCGTCGACAGGAGGATACAGCATGACGATGGACGAACTGACGCAGACCATTCGCGGCAAGGTGGCCGGCGGCGGCATTTCCGACAGCGTGAAGTTCAACTGCGGCGATGCCGGGGTGATTTATGTGGAGGGGGCGAGCGTCTCCAACGAGGACAAGGACGCCGATTGCACGATCTCGATCTCGCAGGCCAATCTCGCCGAGCTGCTTGCCGGCAACCTCAATCCGACCACCGCCTTCATGACCGGCAAGATCAAGGTTGCCGGCGACATGGGCGTCGCCATGAAGCTTGGCAGCATCGTCTGAAGCAGCCGCACACGGGGCGAGAGCAGATCTCGCCCCCGCGCAAAAGACCCCGGCGATAGGGCATCGCCGGGGTCTTTGCGTTTGAGACTCGGCTCTGCTCCTGCAGCGCAAGCGAACCATCGACACCGCCCCCTCCACGGACGCGGGGCAACAGGCCAGAACGTCGAGGCTCAGGCGCGCCGGTCCGCGCGGATCATCTCCGCCGCCTTCTCGGCGATCATCATCGTCGGCACCGCCGTGTTGCCCGAGGTGATCGCCGGCATGACGGAGGCATCGGCAACGCGAACGCCGGCAACGGCCCGCAACCGCAACCGCCCATCGACGACCGACGCCTCATCCGCGCCCATCCGGCAGGTGCCGACCGGATGGAAGATCGTCGTGCCGATATCGCCCGCCGCCCGCGCCAGGTCCTCGTCGCTGCGCACCAGCGGACCCGGCAGATGCTCGACAGGCGAGAACCGGGCCATGGCATCCGTCGCCATGATACGCCGCGTCAGCCGGATGCTGTCGGCAGCAACCTTGCGATCGCCGGCCGTGGACAGGTAGTTCGGGCGGATCTCGGGATGTGCCAGCGGATCCCGGCTTGCGACATGCACGCTGCCCCGGCTTTCGGGGCGCAGATTGCACACGCTCAAGGTGATCGCCGGGAAGGGGTGCAGCGGCTCACCGAACCTGTCCAGCGACAGCGGCTGCACGTGATACTCGATGTTCGCAGTCTCGAAAGACGGATCGGAACGGGCAAACACGCCGAGCTGCGACGGGGCCATCGACATCGGCCCGGAACGCGACAGCGCGTATTGCATCGCGATCCTCGCCTTGCCGAACAGGCTGGAGGCGAGCTGGTTCAGCGTGACCGCCCCGCTGACCTTGAAGATCGTGCGGATCTGCAGATGATCTTGCAGGTTGTTGCCCACCTGACGGCTTTCGGCGATCACATCGATGCCCTGGCGGGCAAGCACGTCCGGATCGCCGATGCCGGAGAGTTCGAGGATCTGCGGTGACCCGATGGCCCCGGCCGACAGCACCAGCTCGCCCGCAACGCGGGCATGCGCCGGAGTGCCGTCGACAGTGAGCTCGACACCGCTCACCCGCCCGTCGGAGGTCACCAGCCTGGTCACCTGCGCGCCCGTGACGATCCGCAGGTTCTGCCGGTCGGCCACGGGCTTGAGAAATCCCTTTGCCGCCGTCCAGCGGATACCGCCGCGCTGCGTCACCTGAAAGTAGGAGGAGCCGAAATTATCGCCGCGGTTGAAGTCGTCGATCTTCGGAATGCCGACTTCCTCGCAGGCATCGCGCACCGCATCGAGAATCGCCCAGGACAGGCGCTGCTCCTCGACCCGGCATTCGCCGCCCCGGCCATGCATGTCGTCGGACAGTTGATAATGGTCCTCGGCACGCCGGAACAGCGGCAGGACATCGTCCCAGCCCCAGCCCTCCAGCCCCATCTGGCGCCATCCGTCATAGTCGCGCGCCTGGCCGCGCATGTAGATCATGCCGTTGATTGCCGAGCAGCCGCCGAGCACGCGGCCGCGCGGATAGGCGAGCGAACGGCCGTTGAGGCCGGGCTCCGGCGCGGTCTTGAAGCCCCAGTCGGTCCGGGGATTGCCCATGCAGTAGAGATAGCCGACGGGAATGTGGATCCAGACGTAATCGTCCTTGCCGCCGGCCTCCAGCAGCAGGACCTTGACCTGCGGATCGGCCGAAAGGCGGTTTGCCAGCACACATCCGGCCGACCCCGCGCCGACGACCACGTAGTCCCATTCCCCCAGGTCGCGCATGGTTCCTCCCTGCCTAGCCCCGTGGAGCGGAACGATGCCCGCTGCCGCAAGCGAAGGCAAGGCGGGAACACCCACCCGGGAGAGAAGAAGACGCCGGCCGTGTCAGGACGCGCCGTTCACCTCCGCAACGGCCCTGTCGACCTCTTCGGCAAGGCCAGGCTCCAGTCCGAGGCGAGCGGCAAGCATCTGCAGATAGGCACGCTCCGCCGGATGATCCGGATCGATGGCAAGCCGCGAAGCGGCATAGATCTCCAGCGCGGCCTCCGGGCTCCTCGCACCCCTGACCACCCGCTCGATGTCGAGCGGCGCCCGCAACTCGTCCATCACGAAGGCCTTGGCCTCGCTGTCGAGGGCCAGCGTATCCAGCTTGTCGAAGATCCTGCGCTGCTCCTCCGCATCGATATGCCCGTCCGCTTTCGCGGCCGCGATCATCGCCGTCAGCAGAACCAGGGCGAAGTCCTGCTCCCCGCCGGGCTGATTGGTCGGCGAGAACGGAGACTCGTCCGGCGGCGGCAGCACCGGCGCCGGCGTCGCGCCTTCTCCCCGATAGTCGCGATAGGCCTTGTAGGCGAGGCCCGCCACCAGGGCCATGCCGCCATAGGTCAGCGCCGACTTGCCGAGCTTGCGACCGCCCTTGGTACCGAGCAGAAGCCCCGCGAGGCCGCCGGCCAGTGCCCCGCGGGCAAGGCTGCCCGAGTTGGACCGCAGATACTCCTGGCCGCGCCGAAGAAGGTCGTCCGGCCCGCCGCCGCCTTGCCCGCCTCCCGAAGTTCCGGCCGTCGGCCCCAGAAACTCCTCCAGCAGTTTGCGCGCATCGAACATGGTCGCCTTCACTCCTCGGTCAGCGGGTCTCTTCGGGCAGTTTCGTGCGGATCGCCGTGCCCTGTCTGCAGATGGGAAGGCGCCGAGCCGGCCGCAAGCGGCGGAGTTCGCCCGTCACGCGAAAGGCAGGCGATTGTCGTCCTTCAAAGTCTCCATGGCGATGGACGAGCGGACATTGCGCACCGCGTCATGCGGCAGCAGCTCGTCATTGATGAAACGCGAGAGGGCGGCCAGATCCGCCACCACGACCTTCAACATGTAGTCCATGTCGCCCGTCAGCACATGCGCCTCCTGGACCTCCGGCAGAGCTCGTACCAGGTCGCGAAAGCGGCGGGCGTTCTGCCGGCTGTGCGCATTGAGTGCGACGCCGACGAAGGCAACGACGCTGAAGCCGACCGCGGCCGCGTCGACATCGGCCCGGTAGCGGCGGATGACGCCCGCCTCTTCCAGCCTCTGCCGCCGCCGGGAGACCTGCGAGGCCGACAGGCCGATCCGCTCGCCCAGTTGCTGGTTGGTGACCGATGCATCGTCCTGCAGGCTTGCGAGCAGGCGAATGTCGAAAGAGTCCAGATCCGTCAACCTGTGCAACCTCCATCGCTATCATGCATGTTTCATGCATAGATAGATCATATGCCACCCAAAATGCACGCACCTTGCATCAATCCGGCCGCATACTGTGCGAAGCTTGCAAGACCGTGTTCCAGAGGAGGACAACATGGGACCGTTTCCGCACGACGCTCCGCCCGCCCGGATCGACGAAAACAACCCGGCCGGCACGGACGGCTTCGAGTTCGTCGAATTTTCCCATCCCGAGCCGGACAAGCTCGACGCCCTGTTCCGCCGCATGGGCTACATGCCCGTGGCCCGGCACAAGAGCAAGGCGATCACCCTCTACCGTCAGGGCGACATCACCTATGTGCTGAACGCCGAACCCGGCTCGCACGCGATGCGCTTCGTCGAGGAGCACGGCCCCTGCGCCCCCTCGATGGCCTGGCGCGTGGTCGACGCCCGTCATGCGTTCGAGCATGCGGTGAGCAAGGGCGCGACGCCCTATCTCGGCGACGACAAGGCGCTCAATGTCCCGGCCATCGTCGGCATCGGCGGCTCGCTGCTCTATTTCGTCGAGACCTATGGCGCCAAGGGCTCGGCCTATGACGACGAGTTCGAGTGGCTGGGCGCGCGCGATCCGCGCCCGGCGGGGGTCGGCTTCTACTATCTCGACCACCTGACCCACAATGTCTATCGCGGCAACATGGACAAGTGGTGGGACTTCTACCGCGACCTGTTCGGCTTCAAGCAGATCCACTTCTTCGACATCGACGGCCGCATCACCGGCCTTGTCAGCCGCGCGATCACCTCGCCCTGCGGCAAGATCCGCATCCCGCTCAACGAATCGAAGGACGAGACCAGCCAGATCGCCGAGTACCTGCGCAAGTACAAGGGCGAGGGCATCCAGCACATCGCGGTCGGCACGGACGATATCTACGATGCCACCGACCGCCTGTCGGACAACGGCCTCAAATTCATGCCCGGCCCGCCCGACACCTATTACGAGATGTCGCGCGACCGTGTGCACGGTCATGACGAGCCGATCGAACGGATGAAAAAGCACGGCATCCTGATCGACGGTGAAGGCGTGGTGAACGGCGGCATGACCAAGATCCTGCTGCAGATCTTCTCCAAGACCGTCATCGGGCCGATCTTCTTCGAGTTTATCCAGCGCAAGGGCGACGAGGGCTTCGGCGAGGGCAACTTCCGTGCCCTGTTCGAGTCGATCGAGGAGGATCAGATCCGCCGCGGCGTGATCAAGGTCGACGCGGCCGAGTGACGATGGCCTGATCCGCGAGGGGTTCTGGGAGAGCGGCAGGCCCGCTCCCCTTTCCCGCTTCGGTCAAGCCTTGCGCCGTCAGGTGGTCGCACGGCCGCGCAAGGTCTCCAGGAACGAGCCGGCCCAGGCCGCCGCATCGTGTTGGCAGATGCGCTCATAGAGCGCCTGCCAGCGCGAGCGGCGCTCCTCCAGCGGCATGTTGAGCGCCGTCTGCAGGCTCGATGCCACCCCTTCCGCCGAATGCGGATTGACGATCAGCGCCTCCGGCATGTCCTCCGCCGCCCCCGCGAAGCGCGACAGCACCACCACGCCCGGATCCTCCGCCCGCTGCGCCGCGACATACTCCTTGGCCACCAGGTTCATGCCGTCCCGCAGCGGCGTCACCAGCGCGACGCGGCTCGCGCGATAGATCCCGGCGAGCGCGCGCCGGGTGAAGGACCGGGTCATGTAGCGGATCGGCGTCCAGTCGACATCGGCGAAACGCCCGTTGATGTTCCCCGTCAACTCCTCGAGCTCGCGGCGGATTTCCGCATAGGCGTCCAGTTCGGCGCGGGACGGCGGCGCCACCTGCATCAGGCTCACCCTGCCCCGGTTCTCGGGATAGTCCTCCAGCAAGCGACCGAAGGCGCGAAACCGCTCCGGCAGGCCCTTGGAATAATCGATCCGGTCGACACCGATGATCTGCTGGCGCCCCGCCAGCAGCTTCTCCATGCGCGCGGTGTTGCGCCGCGCTTCCGGCGTCGTCGCCTGCCGGGCAAAGCCGGCCGCATCGATGCCGATGGGAAAGGCGCGGGCGATCACCACGCCGCCGCCGACCTCCAGCGCGCCCCCGTCACGTTCGACCGCTCCAAGCTCTTCCACCGCGAAGCGGCGGAAATTGGCGGCATCCCTTCGCGTCTGGAAGCCGATCACGTCATAGGCCAGCATTCGCCGCACCAGCCTTTCTGCGTTGGGCAGGCCAGCCAGAATTTCCGGGGCCGGGAAGGGAATGTGCAGGAAGAACCCGATCGGATTGCCGATATCCATCGCCCGCAGCTCCGCCGCGAAGGGCAGGAAATGGTAGTCATGCACCCAGATGATGTCGTCGGCCTGGAGCAGCGGACGCAGACGCGTCGCGAAGCGCTCGTTGACCCGCCGATAGCCGTCCTCGAAACGTCGGTCGAAAACCGCAAGGTCGAGGCGATAATGCAGCACCGGCCAGAGCGTGCGATTGGCATAGCCGGCATAGAACTCGTCGTAATCGGCCTGGGCCATGTCGACCGTCGCCATCGCCACCTTGCGCGTGCCGCCGCCCTCTTTGAGGGTGCCGAAGGTTCCCTCCTCGGAGATCTCGCCGCTCCAGCCGAACCACAGTCCCCCCGTCTCGCTCAGGGCATCGACCAGCGCCACCGCCAGACCGCCAGCCCGGCCGGTATCCTTGAGCGGACCGACACGGTTGGAAACGACGACGAGTCTGGACATTGGGTTCTCCGTGGTGTTGCGCGGCGAGTGCCTCGGCGCCGAGCGGCGAAAGCGCCCGGACAGCACCGTCATCGATCGCGGAACCCGTTGGCGGGGACCCCGGGCGCACGTGTCAGACGAGGCTCTCCCACCCCGCGGACAGCCGGGTGGCGCAATTGATGATCCCGACCATCGAATAGGTTTGCGGAAAGTTGCCCCACATTTCACCGGTTGCCGGGTCGGTGTCCTCCGAGAGCAGACCGACATGGTTGCGGCAGGCCAGCATCGTCTCGTAGATCTCGCAGGCCTCCTCCTTGCGGCCGATCCGCGCCAGGGCGTCGATGTACCAGAAGGTGCAGATATTGAAGGCGTTCTCCGGCGCGCCGAAATCGTCGGCCGCGTGATAGCGGAAGAGATGCTTGCCACGGCGAAGGGTCGCGCCGATGCGTTCCACTGTCGCGATGAAACGCGGATCCTGCGGCGGCAGGAAACCGACCTCGGCAATCAGCAGCAGGCTGGCGTCCAGATCGCGTCCCTCGAAGCTTTCGACGAAAGCGTTGGTGTCGGCATTCCATCCCCGCGACAGGATCGCCGAGCGGATGGTATCGGCGCGGTCCTGCCAGAACAGCGCCCGCTCCTGCCGGTCGAACTGACGGGCGATCTTGGCCAGCCGGTCGCACGCCGCCCAGCACATCAGCGAGGACGAGGTATGGACCCGGGCGCGCGTGCGCAGCTCCCACAGACCGGCATCGGGCTGGTCGTGCATGGCAAAGGCACGCTCGCCGATCACCTCCAGCCGTTCGAAATCGTCGACGCCGGGCTGCCGCAGGAGACGCTTGTCGAAAAACGCCTGCGAGGCGCCAAGCACGATGTTGCCATAGACGTCGTGCTGGAAATGCTCATAGGCCTGATTGCCGACCCTGACCGGCCCCATGCCCCGATAACCAGGCAGGTCGACTGTCCGCTCGATCAGCCGCGCCTCCAGCGCGATCCCGTAGAGCGGCTGCACGTGTCCGCCACCGGTCATCGAGGCGATATTGTTGATGTAACGGAGATAGTTCTCCATCGTCTCCATCTCGGAGAGCGAGTTCAGAGCCCGCACCACGAAAAACGCGTCGCGCAGCCAGCAATAGCGGTAATCCCAGGTTCGTCCGCTGTCGGCGGCTTCGGGAATCGAGGTTGTCACCGCCGCAATGATCGCGCCGGTTTCCTCGTAGGTGCACAGTTTCAGCGTGATCGCGGCGCGGATCACCGCCTCCTGATAGTCGAGGGGCAGGCCAAGGCGGCGGGTCCACATCCGCCAATGCAATGCGGTCTCTTCCTCGAACTCCCGGCACAGGGTTTCGGGGTGATGCGTCAGGCTCTCGTCGGGCCCGAAATAGAAGGAGACAGGGCCGTCGAGCAGAAACGGCGTCTCGTCGCGCACATAGGTGATCGAGGCGTTCGTCGTCAGGCGAACGGTCTGGCCGTTGTCGACGAAGCGCATGTGATTGGAGCCATAGGTCACCTCCGGTGCGCGTGCACCGTAGTCGAAGCGCGGTCGGCACCGGACGCGAATTCTCGGATGGCCGGAGATCGGCCGTACCCGCCGGACGAGCGCCGTCGGACGGAACATCCGCCCCTTGGTCTGGAAGCGCGGCGCGCAGTCGGTGATCTCGATGGCATTGCCGGCGTCGTCGAAGATCCGCGTCACCACGATGGCGGTGTTTTCCAGATAGGACTGCTCGCTGCGGCTGGCATTTTCCAGTTCGATGGCGAACAGGCCGTCCCTTTCGTCGCTGCAGGTGCCGAGCAGCCCATGGAAGACAGGATCACCATCGAACCGTGGCAGGCACAGCCAGACCACCCGCGCCATCCTGTCGATCAGTGCCGTGATCGAGCAATTGCCGACCAGCGCGAGATCGAGGGAAGCCTTGCGATCGAACGTCATGAAGATCGTGTCCTTGCCAGTGCCTTTGCCGGAAGGCCGAGGGCCAGCCAGTCGCGCACACCGGCGACGTCGCTGACACGAAACCGGGCGAGGCTCTCGGCGGTTCCCACCTTCACCCCGAAGCCGCCCACGGCTTCGGCCGCGCGGATCCCGTCCTCGTCGGTCACGTCATCGCCGACGAAGACCGGGGTCCGCCCGCGAAAGGGGGCAAGGTCCATGAAGGCGCCGACCGCCCAGCCCTTGTCGCGATAGGCGGGCTTGGCCTCCACCACCATCTTGCCGCGGACGAGATGCAGGTCGGGAAGCTCGGCGACGGCCGCTTGCATCACCTCCACGACCGCATCTTCGCAGTCCGGGGCGATCCGGTAGTGAACAGCGATGGCCGCGCCCTTGTCCTCGATGGAAACGCCGCGCCCGAGCAACCCGCTGCCGGCAAGCGCTGCCTTCAGCGCCTCGATCTCCGGGCCGATCGGCGCGCGTTCGATCTCGTCGTCCGGATGCAGCCGGGTCTCAAGTCCGTGCAGACCGGCGCAGGGAAGCCGCAACGGCGCGAGATGGTGGTCGATCTCATGGATGGGTCGGCCGCTGACAATCGCCAGGGCGCCGCCGAGATGGGCGACGATCCCTTCCAGACACGCGATCATCGCTCCGCTCGCCTCGACCGCGCCGGGTGTCCTGGCAATCTCGACAAGCGTTCCGTCGAAATCCAGAAACAGGGCCATGTCATCGGAAACGGGCGGCGGCGCGTTCATGCGCAAAGCCTAAGGGAACTCGCTCCCGATGAGAAGTCCCGACCGAAAAAAGCCTTCCGTCCAACCGCCTTGCCGCACCGCATCACGCGGCGGTGGAGGCATCCATGAACGCGCCGGGGCCGGGAACGGCGCCGTCCGGACATTTTCCGAGGATGATCATTCCCAGCACCTCGTCCTTGGTAACGTCCTGCGTGCGGGCGCTCCCGACCAGCTTGCCGTTCTTCATCACCACGAGCCGGTCGGCCAGATCGAACACATCATGAATGTCGTGGCTGATGAGGAAGATGCCGAGCCCCTGCTTCTTGAGCTCCTTGATGAGGTCGGAAACCATCTGCGTCTCATGGACGCCAAGCGCCGCCGTCGGCTCGTCCATGATCAGGATCCGGGCGTTGAAATAGACCGCCCGGGCAATCGCCACCGATTGCCGCTGCCCGCCGGACAGGGCCTTCACCGGCGCCTTGAACTTGCGGAAGTTCGGATTGAGCCGGCTGAGGATCTTGCGGGTCTCGGCCTCCATCGCATCGTCGTCGACGAAACCGAGAGGGGTCACGATTTCGCGCCCGAGGAACAGGTTCGAGGCGGCGTCCAGATTGTCGGCCAGCGCCAGCGTCTGGTAGATCGTCTCGATATTGAGGTTGCGCGCGTCCCGCGGACTGTTGATCGTCGCCGGTTTGCCGTCGATCAGGATCTCGCCGCTGTCGGCGCGGTAGGCCCCCGACAGGACCTTGATCAGGGTCGACTTGCCGGCACCGTTGTGGCCGAGCAACCCGACCACTTCGCCCGGGTAAAGGTCGACATCGACATGATCGACCGCATGCACACCGCCGAAGGAAATGCAGATGTCCTTCATCTGTACGAGGGGCGTTGCCATGGCTCAGTCTCCCGTCCGCTTGCGATAGAGGATATCGACGAGCACCGCCACGACCAGCACAACGCCGACGACGATGTTCTGCAGCGGTGCGTCGACGCCGACCATCGCCATGCCGGACTGCAGCGATTGCATGATCAGCGCGCCGAGAATGGCGCCGTAGATGGTACCGATGCCGCCGGACAGCGCCGTGCCGCCGATCACGGCAGCCGCGATCACGCGCAGCTCGTCCAGCGTGCCGATATCATTGGTGGAAAAGCCGAGGCGGGCGGATGCCACTGCCGCCGACAGGGCGCAAAGCCCGCCCATGATCGCGAAGATCTTGACCGTCAGCAGGCGGGTGTTGATGCCCGACAGCTCGGCCGCGTCCGGGTTGCCGCCCGCCGCGAAGATGTAGCGCCCGAGCCGCGTCCGCCGGGCCACCACCGTCATGCAGACGGCGACGACGATCAGCAGCAGCACCGAATAAGGCAGCCCGTAGCCTGCGGTATAGCCCTCCGGCACCTCCAGGCCGCGCGCGGCGAAATCGCGCTGCAGCACCCGCGCGGGCACCTGATAGGCGTTGAGGATCGCAATGAACCCGACGATGGCGCCCGCGACGATGGCGCCGAGCGCCGCCTCCGCCCAGATCGGCTTGACCGGGAAGCCGTGCTTCTGCTTGCGCCGCCGCGCGGAGACCTGCAGCGCCAGCGCCGCGACCACCGCCAGCACGGCGAAGATCCACGACCATGTGACCCCCAGCGTGCCGCCGATGCCGCCGATCATCGTGAACCGCGCATCGAGCGGCCCGATCGTCTGGCCGTCGGTGATGAACCAGGCCGCATTGCGCCAGACCAGCAACCCGCCGAGCGTGACGATGAAGGCGGGAATGCCGAGATAGCCGATCAGAACGCCCTGGAAGGCGCCGATCACCGTGCCGACCACCACACCGGCGAGGATCGCCAGGATCCAGATCGCCGGATGCCCGAGCTGCAAGCCGAAGACCCCCGGCAGGATCTGGGTCTGAACGATGGCCATGACCGCCGCCACGGTCGCCAGCAGCGACCCGACGGACAGGTCGATATGGCGGGTGACGATGACGAACACCATGCCGGTCGCCATGATGGCGACGGAGACCGTCTGGATCGTCAGGTTGAAGATGTTGCGCGGCGTCAGGAAATTGCCGCCGGTGAACACATTGAACACCAGGCACAGGGCGACGAACGCGCCGATCATTCCGAGCAGGCGCGTGTCGATCTGCAGCGCGGAAAAAAATGACCTGTTCGCCGGCGCCTTCTGCCCGGACACTGCGGTATCAGACATGGAAAAGCTCCCGCTTGGAGGCGCGCGCCTCACGCATCGCCTCGGGGCCGGATGTCAGCCATCCTCGGCCCGCCCTGCCCCGACCGGAATCGGGACAGGGCCTTGCTCTGCTCTGGGTTCAGGCTCAGTTGCAGGGCGCCGGACCGCCGCTGACGCCCTGGCAAAGGGCATCCTTGGTGATCCAGCCCGCATCGACCACCACCGACAGATTGTCACGGGTGACGGGGATCGGAGCCAGGAAGCGGGCGGTCAGTTCCGTGCCACTGGGCGAGGTCCACTTGCCGGCGCCCTCGATGCTGTCCATCGTGCCGCCCTTGGCGAGCGCCACGGCGATCTCGCCGGCCGCCTTGCCGAGTTCGCGCGCGTCCTTCCACACCGAAACGGTCTGGGTGCCCTTGGCCACCCGGTTGAGAGCCGCATGGTCGCCATCCTGGCCGGAAACGGGGATGCCTTCCATGCCCTGCGCGGTGAGGGCGGCGACGACGCCGCCGGCGGTTCCGTCGTTCGAGGCGACGACCGCATCCACGTTGTTGTTGTTGGCGGTGAGGATCTGCTCCATGTTCCGCTGGGCATTGGCCGGCAGCCAGGCGTCCGTATAGGCTTCGCCGACGATCTTGATCTTGCCGCCGTCGATCGCCTCCTGCAGGACTTCCTGCTGACCGCCACGCAGGAAGTCCGCGTTGGGATCGGTCGGCGAGCCCTTGATCATCACGTAATTGCCTTCCGGCGCCTGCTTCAGGACCTCGCGGGCCTGCATCCGGCCGACCTCGACATTGTCGAAGGTCAGATAGAAGGCGCGGTCGTCCTCGATCAGCCGGTCATAGCCGACCACCGGAATGCCCTCGTTGGCCGCCGCCTGGATGGCCGGGCCGATCGCCTGGGAATCCTGCGCGAGAATGATCAGCGCGTCGACGCCCTGCGCGATCAGCGCCTCGACATCCGAGAGCTGCTTGGCGGACGAGGACTGGGCGTCGGCGGAAACATAGGTCGCGCCGGCAGCCTCGAGCGCCGCCTTGATCGCCCCTTCATCGGTCTTCCAGCGCTCTTCCTGGAAGTTCGACCAGCTCACGCCGACGGTGATGTCCTGCGCCTGCGCCTGCATCGGCAGCGCAACCGAAATGAGGAGCGCTCCGGCGAGAAGCGGATAGAATCTGCTCATGATGTGTTTCCTCCGATTTATCCCCGCTCCTCCCAAATGCGGAACGAAGGATCTTGTAGCTGACACGAACACCCCGGCGTTGTGCCTCCCGGCCGATGGGGTCGCGTTCCGGTTCGCCGACGAAATTTTATTTTTTTCGACGTCCGAAAAAAAGTTGCTCCAAACGACCGCCCCTGTCAACATGGTTTCTCGATGAGGCTCCGGGATCATGACAAAAACACCCGGCCGGCGTGAATTGCGGTTTCTGCCGAGGCGCGTTCCGGACACATGTCCCATCAGGGTGGAAACGAACAGTCTGGTATGGGCATGACGCAGAAGGCCGACCGCGATCAGATACGGCGCCAGAACCGCTCGGTTGTCTTGCAGGCGCTTCGGCGCAACGGACCTCAGGCGCGCATAGACCTTGGCCGCGTCACCCGGCTCAGCCCTGCCACCGTCACCTCGATCACCTCCGATCTGATCTCCGAAGGCCTCGTCGCCGGCGTCGAGGACGACTGCCAGCGCGAGCGCGAGAAGGGCGCAAGGGGCCGTCCCCGCAGCCTTCTGGCGCTGCATGGTCCGGCGGCGCGGGTGCTGGCGGTCAAGCTTTCGGTGAACACCATCGAGATGGCCCTCGCCGATTACAGCGGCCGGCTCATCGAGCGCGATGTCGCCGGTTTCGACAGCACCTCCGTGACCGCCGATGGCTTCAGCGAAATCCTGATCGGCAGCCTGCGTGCCTTCATCGCCCGCGCCGGCGGGGTGGCGCCCTCGTTCATCGCCCTCGCCTCTCAAGGCGTCGTCGACGACAGCGCCGGCACGGTGGCCTGGTCGCCGGCCTTCGCCGTGCGCCATGTCCAGATCATCGGCCCCCTCGCCCGGGCTTTCGGCGTGCCCTGCCTGCTGTTCAACGACACCAACATGATCGCCGAGGCCCTGCACCGCAGCGACCCGCAGCGCTATGGCGGCACGTTCGCGGTCCTCTTCGTCGATTACGGCGTCGGCATGGGCCTGTTCATCAACGACCGCCTCTTCGTCGGCGAGACCGGGGCGGCCGCGGAGATCGGCCATGCCAATCACATTCCGGGAGGCGCGCTGTGTCGATGCGGCCGGCGTGGCTGCCTGGAAGCCTATCTCGGCGACTACGCCCTGCTGCGCCATGCCAGAGGCCTCGACCTGCAGACGCCGCCAGCCTGCCTGCCGGTCGGCCGGGAGACGATCCGCGAGTTGATCGCCGCCGCCCGCGCCGGCGACCCCGGCACGCTGGAGGCCTTTCATGCCGGCGGCACGGCGCTCGGCTATGCCTTCGCGCGGGTGATCGCCACGCTCGATCCTCGCCGCATCGTCGTCACGGGAGCTGCAGCCGACGCCTATCCGCTGATGGAAGCGGCGGCGCTCGCAGCCCTGGAGGAGGGGCTTGTCAGCGACCTGCGCGGCAGCGTCGAGATCGAGGCCATTGCCTGGGAGGAAGATCTCATCCTTCGCGGCACCGTTGCCCGCGCGCTGCACGCCCTCGATACGGAGGTCTTCTCCGAGACGGGGTACGGCAATCAGAGGGAGATGCTGGGAGGATAGGCTGGATGCCGTGCTGGAAACGTATTGCCGCCCCGCTTCTTGCAGCCCTCGCCTTTCCGCTGGCGGCGGGCGCGTCCGATCTGCCGCCCTGGAGCGAGAGGGTGCTCGGCACCCCGCTCGATCTTGAAGCTGTCGCGGGACTGCCGATGCAGGAGCGCATCGAGGCCCTTCGCGCTCGCGGCGAGCGCCTGTTCATCGGCCAGTTTCTGGTCGAGGAAGGCGCCGGCCGGCCGATGGCGACCCAGGCCATCATTCCCACCAAGCGCCGCCGCCCGCCGCCCCAGCGGTTCCAGCGCCTTGCCGGTCTCGACGCCGGCGCCTGCGCCTCGTGCCATCACGAGCCCGTGATCGGCGGCGGCGCCTCCTTCACCGCCAATGTGTTCGTGTCGGAGGGTTTCGAAAGCGCCGACTTTGACACGATCGACCCGCAGTTCTCCAACGAGCGCGGCTCGCCCGCCCTGCAGGGCGCCGGCCTGATCGAACTGCTGGCGCGCGAGATGACCGCCGATCTGCAACGCCAGCGCGACGAGGCTCTTGCAACGGCACGGCGAACCGGCGCGCCGGCGGTCGCCGACCTCGTCGCCAAGGGCGTCTCCTTCGGCCGGATCGCCGCCGATCCCGGCGGCGGCCTCGATGTCTCCGCCATCGACGGCATCGACGCGGACCTTGTGCTGCGCCCGTTCTCCCAGAAAGGCGTCTTCGGCTCGCTGCGGCAGTTCACCGTCAATGCGCTCAACCATCACCACGGCATCCAGGCCGTCGAGCGGTTCGGCGCCACATGGACCGGCACACGCGACTTCGACGAGGACGGGGTCGAGGA
Source organism: Stappia sp. P2PMeth1 (assembly GCF_900185735.1). NCBI lineage: Bacteria > Pseudomonadati > Pseudomonadota > Alphaproteobacteria > Hyphomicrobiales > Stappiaceae > Stappia > Stappia sp. P2PMeth1. The sequence continues at coordinate 127,139 of NZ_FYAW01000005.1, forward strand.
CGAAATCTCCGCCGCCGACGTGACCGCACTGGTCGTCTGGCAGGCGACCCTGCCCGCTCCCTCGCGCAAGGACGATCTTCCGGATGCCTGGCGCCAGGCCTCCGAGCGCGGCCAGGACCTCTTCGCCGACATCGGCTGCGCCTCCTGCCATATACCGGCCTTGCCGCTGGCCTCCGCGGTGTTCCGCGATCCGGGGCCGATCGAGACGGCGGGAACCCTGCGCGAGGCCGATGTCGAGGCGCCGCTGGAGATCGACCTTGCCGCGCTCGACTTCGTCAAGGCCCTGCCACGGGATGCGGAGGGCAACATCCTCGTTCCGCTCTATGGCGACCTGAAGCGCCACCGGATCGCCGATGCCCGCGATCCAACCCTGGGCAACGAGTTGCTGGGCCAGCGCTTCGTCGACCGGGATGTCTTCCTGACGGCCGAGCTGTGGGGCGTCGGCTCGACGGCGCCCTATGGTCATCGCGCCGACCTGACATCGCTGGACGAGGTGATCCGCGCGCATGCGGGCGCGGCCCGACCGGCCCGCGAAGCCTATGAAGCCCTTGCCGACGACGACCGTCAGGCGATCATCGCCTTCCTGCGCACCCTGGAAATTCCGCGATGAGGCGCCGTGGCACCGCGCTACGCCCCGCTTGGGCGGCCCTTGCACTCGCCCTGTTGGGTGGGCTCCAGGCACCGCAGACCGGCTTCGCCGACGAGGCCCCCGCTCCCGTACCGGTCTTTGTCGAGGAGGCGAAACGCGCCGGCATCGACCACAGCTATACCGGCCCTTGGGAGTATTTCGTCGGCGGCGGCGCAGCGATCCTCGACTGCGACGGCGACCGCCGCCCCGACCTGTTCCTTGCCGGCGGCGACACACCTTCGGTCCTCTACCGGAACAGGTCCGCGACGGGAGGTCCGCTCGCCTTCGAGCCGGTGGAGACCGGCATTCCCGAAAGGCTGCTCGAAAATGTCACCGGAGCCTATCCGCTCGACATCGACAATGACGGGATAATGGATCTGGTTCTGCTGAGGGTCGGCGAGAACCAGGTGCTGCGCGGCATCGGCGACTGTCGCTTCGAGCCTGCCAATCGCCGCTTCTCGTTCAATGGCGGCCGCGGTTGGACGACCGGCTTTGCCGCGGTGTTCGAGAAGGACCTGGCTTTCCCAACCCTCGCCTTCGGCAACTATGTCGACCGCAGCGCCCCCGGCTCGCCCTGGGGAACCTGCGACGACAACGTCCTGCACCGTCCCCGCGCTGGTGAGGCAGCGGACTATTCCGAGAGCTTTGTCCTCACGCCCGGCTATTGCAGCCTGTCGATGCTGTTCACCGACTGGAATCGCTCCGGGGAACCGGCGCTGCGCATTTCCAACGACCGTCACTACTATCGCGGCGGCGAGGAACAGCTCTGGGCGCTGCCTCCCGGCCGGCCGCCCCGCCCCTATCGCCGCAGCGATGGATGGCGCCACCTGAAGATCTGGGGCATGGGGATCGCCAGCACCGACCTCGATGGCGACGGCCTGCCCGAATATGCCCTCACCAGCATGGGCGACACCAAGCTGCAGACCATCGACCAGGAGGGCGACGACCTGCTGCCCGTCTACCGGGATATTGCCTTCGAACGTGGGGTGACGGCGCACCGCCCCTATACGGGCGAGGACATGCGCCCCTCGACCGGCTGGCACGCGGAGTTCCAGGACGTCAACAACGACACGCTCCAGGACCTGTTCATCGCCAAGGGCAATGTCGAGGCGATGCCCGATTTCGCCGCCTTCGACCCGGACAACCTGCTGATCCAGCAATGGAACGGCCGCTTCGTCGAGCAGGGCGACCGCGCGGGGATCGCACTCGACCGCCGCGGACGCGGCGCCGGCCTTGCCGATTTCAACATGGACGGCCTGCTCGACCTCGTCGTCGTCAATCGGGAGGCCCCCGTCAGCCTGTTCCGCAACCTTGGACGCGAGGATGAAGGCCGGCGTCCGAAACCGCTCGGCAACTGGGTCGCCGTCGCCCTGTCGCAGGACGGCGCCAATCGCAACGCCGTCGGGGCCAAGCTGAGCATTCGCGTCGGCGCCCGCAGCCTCACCCGCGAGATAGGCATCGGCGGTGGCCACGCGTCAGGACAAGCCGGTTTCGTGCATCTCGGCTTGGGCGTCGCCGAGCGCGCCGTCATACGGGTGCGCTGGCCCGACGGCAACTGGAGCCATGGCTACCGGGTGTTCGCCAACCAGTTCGTGCTGATCCAGCGCGGCGACGAGAACGCCCGCTACTGGTATCCGCCGCGCTGACAGCGTGACAGCGCCGCCTATATTCGTTGCAACAGGAGCGCCGTGCCGAGACCACCAGCGCTCGCAATGGCGGCGAGCCCGAAGCTGCCCGGCGGCTCGCGCTGCAACTCGTGAAACAGCCGCACGGCAAGGATCGCTCCCGAAGCGCCGATCGGATGGCCGCGGGCAAGCGCCCCTCCCCCGCGATTGACCCGTTCGGGATCGAGACCGAGATCCGTCATGCAGGCCATCGCCTGCACCGCATAGGCCTCCATCACCTCGCTGACGGCAAGACCCCCGGCATCGACAGCCTTGGCGGACAGCAGCTTTCGCGCCGCTGCGACCGGCGCAAGGCCGGGCAGGCAGGGGTCTCCCCCTAGGGCGGCGCCTGCAAGGATCCGGCAGGCCGGCAGCGACGGCCTGCTCTCAAGCCAGGTGTGCGAGACGACCAGCGCGAAGGCGGCGGCATCCGCCGAACTGGCGGCCGTCGCCGAGAGCACCCGGTATCCCGGCTCTCCGGCAAGGACGCGCGACCGCCGGCAGGTCTCGCGGGTCAGGCGACGGGTGTAGCTGTCGCGCAAGAGCCCACCGATCTCCACCAGTTCGGCGGCGAACCGTTCCGTGTCGGCAGCGGCCTGCGCCCTGGCATGGCTCTCGACGGAAAAACCGGCCTGCGCGTCCTCGTCGATCGCCCGCAAGGCAGCAAGGCGCGCCGCCGCGTCCGGCATGTCGGGATCGCGGTCGGGCCAGGGCATGAAGGGCGGCCGGTCATAGGCAACGGGCGTTTCGCCTGCCGCAATCGGCCGCCGCAGGCGCAAAGGCGCGCGGGAATAACTCTCGAACCCGCCGGCCAGCACGCTATTCGCGGCTCCCGCCTCCACCAGGCGCGCGGCGAGGAGGATCGCATCGAGCCCCGAACAGCATTGACGATCGAGCGTCAGCGCCGGGACGGTCTCCGGCAGGCCGGCCAGCAGCGCGGCGCGGCGAGCGGGATTGCCGCCGCCATAGAGCGCATTGCCGGCCAGCACCTCATCCACCTGCGGCTCCCCTGCGTCCGACAGGCAGGAGCGCAGCACCGGCGCCGTGAGCGCGTCAACCTCCAGCGCGGCGAACGCCCCGCCCATCGGGGCGACGGCGCTACGTCTCGCGGCGACGAGAAACGCCGGCATCGGCGGCCTCCTCCCGTTTCGACACCTCGGCCTCGATCGCCGGAAGATCGGATTTCCCGCCCGGCGTCAGCGGCCAGTCGTCCAGGATATGGAACCTGAGCGGAACCTTGGTCCGCTCCAGCCGCAAAAGACAATGACGGCGGAGCGCGCCGGGATCGACCTCCGCTCCGGCCTGCAGCGCCGCGACGATCCGCGCGCCGCGCAACCCGTCCGCCACGCCGAACACTGCGGCCTGCAGCACGCCCGCATGCTCCATCAGCACGGCCTCGATCTCCTCGGCAAACACGTTGAGCCCGGACGTCACGATCATGCGACCGCCGCGCCCGGCAAGATGCAGCCGTCCGGCGCTGTCGAGATGCCCCCGGTCGCCCACGGTCAGCCAGCCATCGGCGCTGCGCGTCATGGGTTCGTCCCCCATGACATAGCCATCGAAGAGCAGCGGGCTGCGCACCCAGATCTCACCCTCCATGCCCTCGGCAAGCCTGTCCCCGCCGGCGCCGCGCACCTCGACCTCGACACCGGGAAAGGGACGGCCAACCCCCTCGCTGCACGCATCCGCCGGGCCGCGATGACTGATGAAACTGGTCTCGGACGTCCCGTAGAACTCGTGGCACTCGGCCTGCGGAAAGACCGCGGCGACGCGATCGCGGTCACGTTCGTGCCACTTGGCGCCACTGATCAGGATCCGTCGCAGGCAGGCAAGGCGCAGACCGTCCCGTTCGCCCGCCCTCGCCAGCAGGCGCAACTGCGTCGGCGTCGCGACCAGCACCGTGCTGCCGGCGGCCTGCATCCGCCGCATCACGGCGGCGGGCTGAAACCCGCGCGCAATGTCCACCCGCCAGCCCTGATGCAGGGCATGGGCGGCGCCGAACAGATGCAGGGAATGCCCAAGCCCGCCCGGCACGAACACCCGCTCGTCCGCGTCCAGTGCGAAGGCCGCACCCGCCAGCCGAAAGCTCTCGATCCAGGACCGGTGCGACCGCTGGAACGCCTTGGGGCGCCCTGTCGAGCCGGAGGTCAGGCCGATATAGAACGGAGCCTCCGGCCGGAGCGATGGCTCGCCCGGCACGCCGGCCCCGGCGTTACCCTGGCGATCTTTTTCCAGGGCGACCGGCCACTCCAGCATCAGGGGGGCCAAGGTGTCGCGGATGGCGTCGCCGTAGCGCTGCAGATGTGCCGGGTCGACCACAACGGCGGCCCGGCCGCTGCGCGCCGCCGCCAGAAGACGGCAAAGGGCGGGAACCGCGTCCGCGGTCGCGACCAGCACGCGCTGCGGTGCCCTGGCCGACGCAAGACCGGCCTGCATGGCTTGAACCCGGCGGAGAAGCTCCGATCGCGTCAGCGTCTCCCGGCCGTCGCTCACCGCCGCCCGGTCGGGGTCTTTGCCGGCCAGCGCATCCAGGGTCGCCCCGACATGGGACCGCCCTGCGGCGTCCGGGCTATTGCCGAGGGAAAATCGCATCCGGTCGTCCCCGGTCGATCGTGGTGGCGACAAAGGCCGTGGCGAGACACTTCAGCATGTCGCCCGGCAGATAGATAAGCGCGCCGACCGCGGATTCGAACAGCGGCTTCTGGGCGACGACCGAAATCCCGAGAATGCCGAACGGGTAGAGGACCACAATCCCGCCCACGAACGAGGCGAGCAGCGCGGCGGGAAACACCGGGCGATGCTTCAAGGCCTGCATCATCAGGCCGCAGACGAAGGCCGCCACGGGAAAACCGACAAGAAACCCGACCGATGGCAACAGGAACACGCCGATGCCGCCGCGCCCGCCCGACAGCAACGGCATGCCGAGCGCGACGATCAGCAGAAACAGCAGCACGGCAAGCGCCCCCCGGACCGGGCCAAGCATCACCCCCGCCAGCATGATCCCCATGCTCTGGACGGTGATCGGGACGCTGCCGGTGAGGGGGGTGGTAAAGGCCGGCAGGTAATAGCCGAGAGCGGAGATCACCGCGACATGAATGGCGATATGCACGAGCGAACGGTCAGCGGTCATTCTCGGATCGGTCCTTCTTCGGCGCGCCGCCCTCCGGTGGGCAGCCGTTGGCACCGCCGCGGGCAGCCAGCGCCTCGGCAATGTGGTCGGCGGCATTTAGAGCATGCAGGCAAAGCGGCGCAACAAGTCTGACATGGCCGTTACGGCCGGATCTTGCCCGATAGGCCTCGTTGAGCTGGTGCATGACGTCGATCAGCATCGGCGTGAACCGGATGGACAGCGCGATCGCCAGCGCCAGCCGCCGCTCCGAAAGGCCGAAAAACACCGCCGGGCGCAGCACCGGCGTCAAGGCGTCCAGCATGTCGTCGAGCCGGGTGGTCAGGGTGATCAGCGTCGCCAGCAGCAGCAAGGATGCCAGCCGCAGGGCAACCACGATCCCGGCGTCCAGGGTTCCGAAGAGCGCATGCAGGAGAAGGATGAAAACAACGACGGCGGCCAGCGGCTTCAAGGAACGGAGGACGGTCGCCGCCCCCGCCCCGAGCGATGCGAGGACCGCCAGCACCAGCACCAGCGCGCCGGCAAGGACGACCGGCGAGCCCACGGGCAGCAGCAGCATGGAGGTCGCCAGCAGGCCGATCAGCTTCCAGCCGGCGCCGATCCGGTGCAGGATCGTGGTTCCGGGCAGATAGGCCGAGATCACAGGGCGGCCGCGGTAAGCTGCGCGGCGCGCGAGGCGGCGAATGCGCGATATCGAGGCAGCACGTCTTGGGGGGCTCCGTCCGCCATCACCGCCCCCTTTTCCAGCCAGATCGCCCGCTCGAAATCGGCAATGGCCTCCAGATCGTGACTGACCATGACCACATGCGAGGGACTTGCGGCAATGTGCCTGGAAAAATGCAGCCGCAGCGACAGGTCGAGGCCGGCGAAGGGCTCGTCGCACAGCAGCAATTGCGGAGAGGCGATGCTCACCGCCAGCAGGCAGACCAGTTGCTTCTGCCCTTCGGACAGCAGGGCCACCGGCCGTTCCGCCCAGTCGGCGCAGCCGTTCCTGGCCAGCAGGTCCCGCGCCAGCGCGTCCGCATCCGCGCGGCTCGCGCCCAGTTGCCGCGGGGCGAAGGACAGTTCCTCCAGCACGGTGGGAAAGATCATCTGGTGGTCGGGATTCTGGAACACCATGCCGACATGGCGCGGCAGCTTGCGCTGGTCCTTGCGGCTGTCGAGGCCGAACACCGTGACCGCACCGTCATTCGGCAGCAGCAGGCCGTTGAGCATGCGCAATAGCGAACTCTTCCCCGAGCCATTGAGCCCGACAAGCGCGATGCGGCGCTCCGAAAGCACCAGCGAGAGGCCCTGGAAAACGCAAAAAGCGCCACGCTTGAGCGTGACGCTGTCGAATATGGCAAAGGGAGACGTATCAGCGGACATCAGCGGTCCGTGGAAACGGGGCTGCTCCACCCCGCGATGATATTGTTATGTTTTGTAGGGATTTTTTTTGCGCTTTGCGGGCCTGGCGGCGACCGACTCTCCCACGTCTTGAGACGCAGTACCATTGGCGCTGGGGCGTTTCACTTCCGAGTTCGGGATGGGATCGGGTGTTTGGGTCCCCGCAATGG
>NZ_FYAW01000012.1:0-646 GCF_900185735.1 Stappia sp. P2PMeth1
CCGGGAACCTTGATGACTACGGGTGCAAACCCGACCCCGGCACGGTCGCCGGCCGCTGGTCTCCCGGACGGGTGTGTCCGGGAGACCACCCAAACTCTACCACCAATGCAAACAAACAACCCCGGCCAAGCGGAGCGCAGAGCCGGGGCCTATTCGTTCCCAGAGCGGCGGCGGGGACGCGCCAATCCCTCCCCGCGTCATCCCGCACGAAGCGTAAGCGAAGATGCGGGATCGGAGAGCCGAGGGCCTCACGAAGGCACTCCCGAACGACGCCCCGACCGCCCTGCCTCCCCGATCCCGGATCTTCGGCCTTCGGCCTCGTCCGGGAAGACGCCAAGGAGAGGTGGGAGCCAGCAAAACGGCAGCAGCGAAAGGAGCGACACGCCTCCCGCCTCACGCCGGCCGAGGTTGCCAATGGCTCCCGGCTCTCCGGCTTCGCCTGCGGCCGGGATGACCTCCGAGACGGAGGCACCGCCCCTCATCCTCTCGGCCGTCACCCCGAGAAAGAAGCACGGTCTCTGGACTTGCTTCGCAAAAGTGGAGAGGGTTTCCTGGCCTTGGAGGGCTTTTGATGAAGCAGCAACGATTTACGCAGGAGTTCCGGGACGAAGCGGTTCGGCTGGTTGTTTCGGTTGGTCGTCGCCAG